>CALZGT010000035.1 GCA_945787235.1 uncultured Prevotellaceae bacterium | reverse complement strand
ACATACTTCGCCAAGTATCTAAACATACTTTGCCATTTATCTTTAGATACTTTGCTATTTATGTTGACATACTTTTTTGGGGGCATCTTGAGCAAATATATTTCCATATCCACATCCCGCTCGGGTCATCCGTAAGCACAGCCCATGAGGAAGGCATTCTTAAGACTGAGTGGCTCTATAAGATGACTATACCCACAAGGGAGGCGTGCAAGCAGGAACTTGAACGTATCATCAATTACACATTTTATCCCGGAAATGAGCTGTTTTTCGCAGATAATTACTGACTTTGCACTGAGGACGAAGCCAACGTTTTCGTTAAGCCAGATGAGCAGAGCCAAACTTGTTTGAGCTCTGCCATGGCGAGAAAACGAAGGCGAAGCCAAGGAGGCAGATTTACGCCAGAATAAAGGTTGTCAAGCAAGTCCGTTCACCGGGTATGAACTGTAAAGAAAATTAGATGAATGAAATGAAGAATGTAAAGGTGATTAGTTCACCAAATAAAGAGTGTAAACAGATATAGTTAATCGCCCTCAAATGTGACAACGTTTTTCAGGGATAGTCAGTTCATAGACGGGACGGCGACGAATCAAGTACGGCTCCCGGATGTCGAGCAACGTATAGGGCGAACGGTAGTTCATCTTCAGCATCCAGTCGCCCATCAGGTCGGTGACAGATGCCTTGATGCGGAAGATATTGCGCTCCATGTCGTATTCGTCGCCACGCAGCATATTATATTCCTCGATGGCGGTCAGGCTAAGGCGCAACTTGTCGGAGAATGCGCTGTAGGCATAGGTCACTGTGAGCATGTTACCATAGAAAGTGCCGTCGTTGATGCGGGTGTCGAAAATGGTCTGATTGTCGGCGGTGTACTGGTGCAGGTCGTTGTCGAAGTAGATGTTGTTGTCATACGACAGAGAAATCTTCGACTTGCCTATCTGCCCATTGTACGACAACGTGTTGCCCAGGACTTTCACCGATGCCAGATTGGGATTTCCCTTCACAGCCTCGAAGAACGAGGTGGGTACGGTCATGTCGTTCTTGTTCGACGGGTCGAAGAGCGTATGAGTAAAAAGTCCGTTGAGTGAGAGCGAATGTTTCTGGTTCAGCGCATAGTTGCCGCCGTAGAACGCCACGGGTACACAATAGTTATAGGTGGGTTCTATAAATTCCCACCGTCAAAAGGGTTAATAATTGTGGGGTGAATACTTCTTCCTCACTTGCGACTCGGCATAATCCAAACAGGTTTGGCTTCTACTCTCGCTGCTCGTTCGGTTGACGTTTTGTCATCTTTAGGATTCTTTTCGGTTCAAATTGTAAGTTAACTCGGGGGTCAGCGGAACCTGTCCCCCTGACCCCCGAGTTGAAAGGGATTCGTATATCTATGAAAAGTCGTAAAGAGCAGGATTGGCTTCTCAATCTCCCTCTTTACGACTTCAAGTACGACTTATAATGTCATAGAGACCTCAACCGCCCTTGATAATCAGTCGATGTCAATCACCCGGAAATGCTTGTTGAATGTGATGTCGAGACCATTGGATAATTCCACCTCGTATTCATTCTTGTTGAACTCAATCTTCCTCACTGTCTGTCCAGAGTGGTTTTTCTGCAAGTAAGTGTAGATAGCCTGCGGAATCAGTTTCTTGGGCACTGCACCCTGCTTGCAGTCAATCTCCGTCACATTTCCCTTCTTGTCAAACTCCAGTTTAGTACCGTTTTGCATCACCACGTCATAGTTCTTGTCGATAATCCCCGACTCGATAGAGGCAAACGCCACCTTCTGATTTTTGAAATGCTGTGATAGCAACGTTTGGGCTTTTGCTGGAAGCTCCGTCACCTTGATAGGCTTGTTGTTGTCAGCATTTGCTGGCATAAAGTATGCCATTACGCAGCAAATGACAACCATGATAGTTTTAATTGTTCTTTCCATAATGTTTTTGTTTAAGTTATTAAATTATTTGATAAGGTTTCAATAAAAAATATCTCCTCCTTCGTATTATTATGACTGTCATATCCCGGAAAAGTAAAATGCCTTTATGCATTTTTAACCATTCATGCGCGGATTCAAAAGAATCAGGAACCTGTCCCCTGACCCTTTAGCTAAGGACAGGAAGACTGACTATTGCTTCAGTGCCTCGAAGAGTTGGTCGATGGCCTGCTGGGCATCACCGCCCGCCGCATCCAGAAGCTGCACGAACTTGCTGCCAATGATGGCACCGCTGGCATTGGCCTGGGCCGACTGCAACGTCTGACGGTTGCTGATGCCGAAGCCTATCATGGTGGGGTGCTGGAGCTGCATGGCATGCACCTTGTTGAAATAGGCCTGCTTCTGCGCATCGAACTCTCGCTGGGCTCCCGTGATGGCAGCACTCGACACCATATAGATGAAGCCATCGGTGTGCTGGTCGATGAAGCGGATGCGCTCCTCGGAGGTCTCGGGCGTGATGAGCATGATGATGCGCAGGTCGTAGCGGTCGGCAATGGGTTTGAAATGCTCGATGTAATCCTTGAAGGGGAGGTCGGGCAGGATGATGCCATCGATGCCCACCTCGGCACACTTCCGGCAGAATGCCTCGAAACCATAGTGGAGGACGGGATTCATGTAGCCCATGAGGATGAGGGGGATATCGACATCATGACGGATGTCCCTGAGCTGCTCAAAGAGCACACGGAGCGACATGCCGTTGCGCAAGGCACGAGTGGCGGCATCCTGGATGACGGGGCCATCGGCCATGGGGTCGGAGAAGGGCATGCCCACCTCTATCATGTCGATGCCGTTGGCAGCCAGGGTACGGATGACATCGGCCGTACCATCGAGGGTCGGCGCCCCTGCACAGAAGTAGATACTCAGCAAGTTATGGGGGTGGGTGGAGAAGAGTTGGTTGATACGGTTCATATCTGGATATTTCTAACTATTTGCAATTGTTTCTAAATGTCTCTATAAATCGCTGCAACAGATCGGGGTCCTTGACACCGGGTCGCACTTCGAAACGCGAATTGAGGTCGATGCCCGCCCACCGGGGGTGATGGAAATGACGCAGGTCATCAAGACTGTCGGGTCCTATGCCGCCGGACAGCAGGAAAGGAGTGCTGCCCTGGTAGGCATCGAGCAGGGACCAGGAGAAGGAGGTGCCCGAGCCACCATAGGAGGGCGTGGGAGTGTCGAAGAGAAGGAGGTTGGCAGGGCCATCGCAGAGGTCGGCCCTACGTGCCTGCTCCTCATCTGCGACTGCCGCCATGCTGATGATGCGGACATGCCGGAGCCCCTCGGCAGCGAGGGCACGGCGTAGGGCCATGAGGTAACTGGGGGACTCCTTGCCGTGTAGCTGTATGTAGTGGAGTCCGAAGGCCTTGACCCGTGGGATGATGTCACAGAAGGGGGCATGGACAAAGACCCCTACCCTACTGCACCGTGTGGGCAGGTAGGATGGCAGCTCGGACACATAACGTGGGGACTTGGGGTAGAAGATGAACCCCATGAGGTCGATGCCCAGGGACTCTATGGCACGGATGTTGTCGGGCTCGCGCATACCGCAAACTTTGATAAGCATGGCGATGAATCTTTAGACGGAAAGTGAACCATGCGTGGCTTCTTCCGGGAGGTTTTCCAGACGGAGAATGAAGTTCCTGAGTGCTGCACCTGGGTCCATCTCCTTCATGAAACACTCACCGATGAGGAAGCCACGGAAACCAACCTCGCGGAGACGGCCTACCACCTCGGGATGGCTTATGCCCGACTCGCTGACCAGAAGAGGTCGGAGGGAAGCATCCAGATGGCCTACTGCCTGCTGCATGTGAAGGGCGATGTCGAAACTGTGCTGCACATCGGTATGGAAGGTGCCCAGCGAACGGTTGTTGACCCCAAGCATGTCGGGAATGCCGTATTCTAAGTAATTCAGTTCACCTGCATCATGCACCTCCAGCAGCACCTCCAGGCCTATGCGATGGGCCGTGGCAAGCAGGTCAGCGTATTGAGCGCAAGTGAGGTCGGCGGCAATGAGCAGCACGGCATCGGCACCCACCACCTTGGCTTCATAGAGCTGATAGGGGTCGATGATGAACTCCTTGCGCAGAATGGGGAGGTCGGGCACGAGGTTCCGCACGCGGCGAATGAAATCGATGTCACCGCCGAAATACTTCTGGTCGGTGAGGATGCTCACGGCACAGGCCCCACCGGCGGCATACTGCGGCACGATGTGTTCGGCCATCGCATCAGCATGAATCCATCCCTTGCTGGGACTCCTACGTTTGAACTCTGCGATGATGCCACTCGGACTCGAGGCCAGATGCTGCTTCATGCTTCGCCGCTTGGCAAAGGTCTGCTCCAGTTCACCGCGCTTGTGGCTGACAATTTCTTGAAGTATATCCTGCATGGTTTTCTTTCCTTACATATTAAGGTGGGTTATATTAATTACAATTCTCAGTAGAATTACCTATAGGTGGGTTCTATAAATTTCCACCGTCAAAAGGATTAACAATTGTGGGTTGACGTTTTGCTATCTTTTGGATTCTTTTCGACCCAAATTGTAAGTTAACTCGGTCACGTAGCTCGCTACGCTCCCTCTTCAACTTACAATTTGTCCTCGAAAATAATTCCAAAATCTAACAAAGCGAATTTATAGAACCCACCTATATAGATAATTTTACTCGCCTACTTATCATCATGAATTCAACTCCACAAACCTGCGGAACGTGTCAAGGGCACGGCCGCTGAGGAGTGCCTCACGCGCCATGAGGACGCTGTCCTCGATGCTCTGGTTGCGGTCCATGACAGCTATGCCACAGGCAGCGTTGGCGATGACCACGTTGCGCTGCGCCTCGGTAGAGGTTCCCTCCAGGACATTGTCGAAGATGCGCCATGCCTCCTCGGCAGTAGCCCCTCCGTAGATGTCCTGCGGATTGACATAGTCGAGCCCCAGGTCCTTGGGCGTGAAGACCTTCTCGAAATAGTTCGTTATCAACTTGAAGCCAGAGGTGAGGGAAATCTCATCGTAGCCATCGTAGGAGTTGACGACACCGAAATTGTCGCCCATGCGCTGGTGGACATTGACATAGAGACGCTGCTGGTCGTGACTGGCAGTGCCATGGAGGGAGTTCCGGGGCTGGCAGGGATTGACAAACGGCCCCAGGAGGTTGAAGCAGGTGGGGATGCCCAGTGCCTTGCGGGTGGGAGCCGCATACCTCATGCCGTAGGCAAAGAGGGGGGCATGGAGATAGCAGATGTGGGTGGCTTCAAGGCTGCGCCGCAACTGTGACTCATCGTCGGTGAAGCGCACGCCATGGGCCTGCAGTACGTTGGAGGCTCCGCTCACCGAGGTGGCACTTCCGTTGCCGTGCTTGGTGACATAGTAGCCGCAGGCGGCAATGACAAAGGCTGCACAGGTGGAGATGTTGAAGGTGTTCTTGCCGTCACCGCCCGTACCCACGATGTCAAGGGTATTGTAGTCGGAAAGGTCGATGTGGCGACCTGTTTCCAGCAGTCCGTCACGGAACCCGAGGAGTTCCTCCACGGTGACGCCGCGTGTCTGCATGGCCATGAGGAGAGCTGCCAACTGGCAGTCGTTGTAGCGTTGCTGGGTGACACCGAGGAGAATGTCGTGGGTGTCCTGGCGGGAGAGCGTGCTGCCCTCCACGAGTTGTTGGAGATATGCTTTCATATTTCAAAGATGGGTGAATAATTCAACTTAATGTTCTATCCAGTTCTTGATCATTTGTCTGCCATCGGGCGTAAGTACGCTCTCGGGATGAAACTGTATGCCCCGAACGTCATAGTCCTTGTGGCGGAGTGCCATGACCTGGCCTTCGTCGGAGGTGCAGGTGACCTCCAGGCAGGGAGGCAGACTGGCGGCATCGACCACCCAGGAATGGTAACGCCCTACGAGGATGTCACGCTCCAGTCCCTGGAAGAGGTAATCGACCTCCGAGGACGGGGAGAGGGGGGTGACATGGGCTGGTGTCTGCACGCCGTGGAACACCTCACTGAGGTTGACCAGCGTGCCGCCGAAGTATTCACCGATGGCCTGCTCGCCTAGGCAGATGCCGAGGATGGGTTTCACACCCGCATAGGTGGCGATGACCTGCAGCAGGAGCCCCGCCTCGCTGGGTATGCCCGGCCCGGGGGAGAGCATGATCTTGTCGAAGTCTTCAAGCTGCTCCATCCTGAACTGGTCGTTGCGGAATACCGTGATGTCGGCTCCGAGTTCACGGACAAGATGCACCAGGTTGTAGGTGAAACTGTCGTAGTTGTCTATCATGACTATTCTCATAAGTAGGTGTGCAAAATGATTTTTATAATGATTGTATTGATTGGTGATGCAGAATCAGTTTGTGACATGAAGGAGTGTAGCGACTCCTACTCGACTGTTGTCACTGGCTGATAATGCGCAGTAGGCGGTGCAAGGATTATAAAAATCATTTTGCACACCTACTTAACTCTTCTGCTTTTTGGATGGCACGTCTCAGCGCACCCAGTTTGTTGTTGACTTCCTGCAATTCGTACTCCTCGTCACTCTTGGCCACGATGCCGCCACCGGCCTGGAACCACAGTTCGCCGTTGCGGCTGACGAAGGTGCGTATGGTGATGGCCTGGTTCAGACTGCCATCAAAAGAGATGCTGCCCACGCAACCGCCATAGGCACCCCGGTTGTGGGGTTCGTACTCGCTGATGAGCTGCATGGCGCGTACCTTGGGAGCACCACTCAGCGTGCCTGCGGGGAAGGTGTCGATGAAGGTCTTCACGGGGTCAGCCCCCTCATCGAGAGTGCCGCTCACACGGCTCACCAGGTGGATGACATGGCTGTAGTACTGGAGTTCCTTGTAGAAATCCACCTTCACGTCATGACAGTTGCGGCTCAGGTCATTGCGGGCCAGATCGACAAGCATGACGTGCTCGGCATTCTCCTTGGGGTCGTTGCGGAGGTAGTCGGCATTGCGGCGGTCGGTCTCCACGTTGCCCGTGCGGCGTGTGGTGCCGGCGATGGGGTCTATGTAGGCACGGAAGCCATCGGCCTGCCGTTCTATGCGGCAATGCGTCTCGGGTGAACTGCCGAAGATGCGGAATCCGCCGAAGTCCATATAGAAGAGGTAGGGCGAGGGATTGATGCTGCGCAGGGTGCGGTACAACTTGAAGTCATCGCCCTCATAACGCTGCACGAAACGGCGGGAGAGGACTATCTGGAAGACATCACCGCGCTTGCAGTGGGCTATGCCGCGACGGATGTTGGCCTTGTGCTCCTCGTCGGTGAGGGGCGAGGTGACCTCGCCCACGGCATGGAAGCCATAGAGGGGCACATGGGGACGGGACAGACGGAGTTCCAACTGGTCCAGTGTGGGACTTTCTCCCTCGGCTACGAGTTCATGGAGGTAGAGGACATTGTTGAAATGGTCGAACTCCAGGACATAGCGGAAGAGGATGTAGAGCATGTCGGGGGCATCGTGGAGGGCCTGGGTCTCGTCCTTGACGTCAATCTGCTCGAAATAGCGGACGGCATTGAACGAGGTGAAGCCCCACAGGGCACAGCAGTGCAACTGGCCGGCATCGCCCTGGAAGGCGAACTGCTCCATGAACTCACGGATGAGGGCATCGCTGCGGTACTGGGACGTAATGTCACGGGAGGTGGTACGGCGGTCGGGATAGGTACAGCGGCCTGCACCATGCCACACACCCACCTCTGCCAGGGGAGTGATGCCGATGAAGGAATGGGCATTCTTGCCCGAATGATAGTCGCTGGACTCCATGAGGATGCTCTTCTCGGAGGTGTCGCGGAGCCGCAGATAGGCACTCACGGGAGTGAGCAGGTCGCCCAGCATCTGCTTGGTATGAATCTTATAGTTGTACATCGTCCTTATGTTTCAGATAGGTTTCCAAATCTTTGTCTCCACGGCCCGATACCGTGAGCACCACGACATCGGAGGGCTTGAAGAGGTGCTGCAGACGGGGCAGCATGGCCAGGGCATGACTGGACTCGAGGGCGGGGATGATGCCCTCCATGCGGGTGAGTTCGAAGGCAGCACGCAGGGCTTCGTCGTCGTTGACAGGAAGGATGCGGGCCCGTCCCTGCTCTGCCAGGTTGCAGTGGAGAGGTCCCGTGCCGGGATAGTCGAGTCCGGCTGAGATGGAGTAAGGTTCTACAATCTGTCCGTCCTCGGTCTGCATCAGCTTGATGCGGCTGCCATGCAGGATGCCCACGGAACCGATGGTCAGCGAAGCGGCCGTCTGTTCCGTATCATACCCCAGGCCACCGGCTTCTCCCAGCACGAGGGTGACGCGTTCGTCATCGAGGTAGTGGTAGATGGTGCCAGCCGCATTGGAACCGCCTCCCACACAGGCCATGAGGTAGTCGGGATAGTCACGTCCAACCTTCTCCTGGAGCTGCCACTTTATTTCCTCGCTGATGATGGACTGCAGGCGGGCCACCATGTCGGGATAAGGATGGGGGCCCACGGTGGAGCCAATGATATAGAATGTATCGGAGGGATGGCAGCACCAGTCGCGGATGGCCTCGTTGGTAGCATCCTTGAGCGTCTTGTTGCCACTCTGCACGGGATAGACCTCAGCCCCCAGCATCTTCATCCTCTCTACGTTGGGACGCTGACGCTCCACGTCCAGGGCTCCCATATAGACACGGCAGGGCATGTCCATCAGGGCGCAGACCGTAGCCGTGGCCACACCATGCTGTCCGGCTCCCGTCTCCGCCACGATGCGCTTCTTGCCCATCTTTTTGGCAATGAGAATCTGTCCGATGGCGTTATTGATCTTATGGGCACCCGTGTGGTTCAGGTCCTCACGCTTGAGGTAGAGCTGGCAACCGTATTTCTCACTCATGCGACGGGCATAGTAGAGGGGAGAGGGGCGGCCCACGTAGTCGCGGAGCAGACTGCGGAACTCACGCTGGAAGTCCTCGCTCTCCATGATGGGCAGGTAGGCTTTCCTCAGGTCTTCGACCGTCTTGTACAAAATCTCGGGAACGTATGTCCCGCCGAACGTGCCGTAGTAGCCGTTCTCATCAACCTGGTAACTCATATTTGCTTGCTCTTTTGTTTTTGATTCGTTAGTTATTTCCTGTAAGACTGGGGGCAAAAAAGAGAGGATTGCAAGACAGCTGCGTCCTGCAATCCCCTAGGTATTCCTTTGCTGGAAAAATGGCTCATAAGGGTGCGTCCCACAACTGTCAAGTCCTGAGATAACGCCACCACCACTTATAAGTACCATTTTGCATCATATTGCCTTACTCTCTTATTATATATAATGTGCAGCTCTCCTCTGTCACCGAATTACCGCTTTCACATTGCAAAAGTAACCATTTCTATCTTTTCTACAAACAATTTTCTGTTTATTTTTGCATTTTTCTTTCATTTTCTTGTTTTATGATGGTTTTTCGACAAAAAGAAGCTATCTTTGCATACAGATACAGTTCAATTTGAAAAAGGAAGAATGCCATGAAAGAAATCACCAACAAAAACCACACCCTGACGCTGTGCATAGATACATGGGGCGCACAGCCTACCGCACTCATCAACCAAAAAGGAGAGAACGTCCTGTGGAAGGGAGAAGCCAGTTACTGGAACAAGCATGACCCCATACTGTTCCCCACGATAGGAAACTGCTTCGGACAACAGATTCGGGTAGAGGGTGTCCCCTACCCCATGCCCAAACATGGCTTTGCACAAAGGATGCCCTGGAAGGTTGTGGAAGAAAGCTTCAATGCGGACGGGGAAGGAAGACTGGTGCTGGAACTGACCGACACGGAAGAGTCACGCAGACACTACCCCTTCTCTTTCTGCATACAGCAGACATTCGACGTGCGCAACGATAATACGCTGTGCGTGACATGGTGTGTAAAGAGTGACGTCACACTGCCCTTCATGATGGGCGCACATCCTGCCTTCACACTGCCGGACTTCAGGGAGGAGGATGAGGTACATGGCTACCTCTGCCTGGACACGCCACAAATCGTCAGCCACCGTGTCCTGCCGGATGGATTCCTGCATGAGGAGGTAAAAACCGTGTGTCTGGAAGCCTGGGAAGAAGGTGGGCAAAAGGTGTCCTCCGGCTACCTGCTACCTCTCACCAACACCACTTTCACTTGTGACACGCTGCTCGACACAAGAGGACTGAACCAGTCCGTCATCCTGCTGGACAAGGCAAGGAAGCCCATCCTTACCCTGCAGCACAAGATGCCAGTACTGGCCTTGTGGGCTCCCAAGAATGGATGCTGCCCCTTTGTATGCATCGAACCCTGGTGCGGGTGCTGTGATGCCCCCGGCTACGAGGGAGAATTCTGCGAGCGGCCCTTCGTGCAGAAAGCAGTGGCTGGTCAGGAATGGTCACAATCTTACCACATCAAGGTACACGACTGACTCCCTCGGCTTCAATTGCGGGGCTTGATGCCTCGCATGGTACACAGGAACTCCCAGTTGGGATATTCCAGACGCTTTGCCTCGTCACCGTCCATGGCAGCCTGCAGGTCTGCCATGTACTGTGCATGGGAGTCCTTGCCCGACACGCTGGCACGCTCGGCATAACGCCGCTCCTGCTCCTGACGCTCTTCCTCACGGGCCATGAACGCCTTGAAGTCCTTCATGCGCTGGGTACCCCACTTGACAAGGATGGACATGGCGTAGGCGCGGATGTTGTCTGGCTTGTTCAGAAATATCTGATTCTCAATCTCTTCAATACGTGCTTCCACCTCCATCAAGGGCAGGGTGTCGAAGTACTCGCAAATGACGGCCCAATCATCGGGAGTGATGTTCCATCGCTGAATGAGAGAGGAATATATCTGGTCCTTGCGCTTCTTGAGCGTGAAAATCTGACCACGACGGCCTTCGATGATCTTAAAGAGGATGGACAGGGGATTGCCTCGTGTCTTGCCTTTCTTGTAGATGGGTTCGTACTCGAAGAAGAAATCTACCCTACCCTCTTCGGCCAGTTTCTTCATCTCCTTCTGAGCTGGTTCCAGACAGTAACGCTTGAACTCGGCAAACTTGACGAACTGGTCCTTCTCAATCTTCGTACGGCTGGCATTGTAACGGAGTACGCCAAACCACTCCTTGAGGTCGTTGTAGGGGAAGGAACGCTCCCCCTTCTCACGCCAGGCACTCAGGAAGTTGTAGAGGCGCGGTGTGCGGGCAGAGTGACAGATGCGCGGCACACCGAAAAGGCTCTCTGCATAGCCTTTTCGCAGGCTGAGAATCTCGCTGGCGCATTCCGTCACCATCTTGATTTCTATATATCCCTTACGGCGCTTGCCACTGCTGAAGTTCTGGGGTGCACCCTCTGCCGTCACCGTGGTGGTGGGCACACGCACCTCATGAAAGATGTTTTTGATGACCTTTACCTCCTGTTGCTGCACAGGGTCGTACTCGTAGAAGGTGTTCTTCATGGACATCAGGGCCTCACAGGCCGTGTCCAGTTCACCATACTTCTGACGAGGGACGCCCAGGTCGTGAAGAGGTATCTGAAAGGTCAACAAGTCCCCACTTCGCATGGCAGGGAGGTCTTCATCACTCAGGTTGGCAAACAGAGGCCCATAACTGCGCTTGGAAAGCCGGTAGTTGATATGGTCCTGAAGCTGATAAATGATGCTCTCCATGATTTTCAGCTGCATAAGGCTGAAATTACCTCCCACCTGGGTAAAGAGGATGGGATTCTTCACGTATTCGTTCAACTCGAGCATCAGCTCGTTGTCGGTACTCACCGCAGAGGCCGGCAAATCGATACTATTCTTCATTGCTTTTCACTTACACATTATTTATATGTGCTTACGTCACCATTTGCACACCTTTTCGTTCTCTCCTTGTCACATAAAGCACACGGAATGGTCATGACAAAACAACCTTCCCGTCACTTTTATACGACGCAAAGGTACTGTTTTTCCCACAAACCGCCAAAGAATACGTCACAAAATACACACAAAACTTTAGATACGTCACTCATTACACACCAAAACGACACCTCATGCCCACCTTATAATGATTATATCCACAAACATGGCACGAAATTTGAGCTCTTCATAAAGAGATACACAAAAAAGCCATCATGGAACATCCGGCCGTAAAACGTCATGGTTTGCACACCACATTCCAACCCATAAGCCAGAAAGTGTGCAAACCGTGACCTATTTCGCTCTCCACACAGCCTTTAGCATCACCAAAACCACCCAAAACATACTTTTCCCACCACTAAACGTAATCTTTTGCACACCTCGCACCCTCTCCCCATGCTCTTACGTCACCCTTTACACACATAACGTCACTGTTTCCCCACCAGCAGGTAACCTATCCCCCACCCTAACGACACCCTTTTCCCACCAAACCACGTAATATACTGATATTCTTATACTCTGTATTCTTTTTCTGGTCTTTTATTAATATATGAATGTATGGTTATAATAAATATAGGAAGCAATAAATACCTATGATTCAGTCATATACACATATATTCGTGTGACTTAGGTTACCTTACGGTGTGTTTTCCGTGACGTTAAAAGAGTGTTTTGGGTGACATATGGTGGGCAATCCATGTCGTTAAGGTGTGCAAATCGTGTCGTTTTATGGTTTATAGTTCTTTTATTCTATCCTCTTCTTTTATCTGGCGTCTTTGGTTGCCGTAATCCATGCAGAAAGTGCATAAGTAGGGAAAAGGTGACCTCTGACTTGCTTTTCTCCTTCTTGGTTATGTCCAATGTCACCTTTTCCCCACTACCCTATTTCCCCTATTCTTTCTCCTTCTTGTGCCTTCTGTTCGTCACACGCCAGCGCAGGCTGTCCGTATGGTTTGTTACGAGGATGGTTCGTTATTCCATCTGCGTTGTCTTCTGTATATAGTCAGTAAGCATCTGACTACCTTTGGCATCCAGATTCATTCCGTCATAATGTTGCGCCAGGAATGCATCCAGAGCCGTTCGGATGATGTCCTGCTTATCGACACGTTGTAGTACGGAAATGCGTGCCAATGCAGCATCTGCCTCCACTTCCAGGAATACGACTTTCCCGTTCTGTCTGGGTATGGTACGAAGTGACTTTCTCCGTCCTCTCTGACCTTTGTTTTCTTCTTTTTTCTCCTCAGACGTTTTCATTGCATTCTCTGGCTGTGCATTCTGAACCGTTGAGGGTGATGTTTCACTGTTCCTGTCGTAGTTCTTCTGTGGTATCACATTGCTCGATGATTCTTCTACGAAATCGCTGATGTTGAAGTTCTTCACTTTTGCCATGACTATCTTCTTTTTTTATCTTAGAACTATTTCTGTCTGCTTGAATATAATTGATTGCGATTGGATATAATTGAAAATGCTTCTAAATACTGTAATATACTGGTATGTGCAAATATCTCAAAATAGTTGTTCCTGTTCCTTCTGTCTCGCTTAACCTAATATCAACGAATACCTGAAAATATGAGTAGATAATATAAAATACATCAATATCCTAATACTGATAAATAATTCTATATATTCATATATTAATATATATCCCAATATATATAAATAATATCAAATATTCCATCATGCTCCAATAAATGAAAATATTATCATATATCTATAAATACCGCTATACTTCTAATTATCCACATATTCTTTCATATTTTGATGCTTTCTCAAATACCTGCGCATATTTGTTATATCTTGAAAATATCCTCCTATCTCGAAATACTAAATATTAGAATTATCAGATATTTGAAAATAATAATATCAATACGGGTATTTTGAGATATGTTGAAATATCAATATATTGCAATATCTCATACACTCCTTCCTTTCTTCTTCATTTCCTCCATCTGAGCATCCCGAAGTGTTTGGAAGGCCACAAAGGCATCCAGAGCCTTCTTGCCCCAGGTGGCTGGTGTCCACTTCTTGGGTCTGGGGTGCCTTCCAATCATGAATTCCGCCAGCATCATGTAGTCATCCGCTGCCGTAGAGTCGGGGGCGTACTCAAAGAGTGTCTGTTCGCTGCCTGGGCTTTCGTTGCATCGCTGACATCGTCTGACCTGTATAGGAAAAAGGGGACCTCCGAGCGTGTCAGATGGTGTCTGGTAGAACTGTTTGATTTGTTTTCCCAGGATGGTGTTCTTGTCATACTTGATGAGGAGGTATCCCATGACGGGCAATTCCTTCTCGAAGTCATTGCGTATCTCATTGATAAAGTTCATGAGGTTGGGTGTGCCCTGGACGCTGAAGAAACTTGCCTCCGTAGGTATAATCACCGCATCACTGGCTGTGAGTACATTGGTGTTCATTAGGTTCTTACCTCCAGGAATACAGTCTATTAGGATGAAGTCATACTCGTTTCTTATCAAATTCAGTCGTTTGCTCAGGAAGTATTCCCTTCTGTTCTGCTGAAAGAGATACTCGCTGGCGTTGGCCATCTCTCGTGAGGATGGTATGTAGTCCAGTCCTGGGTAGCGTTCATAGACGGGTACGCGTTGTATGTCGTGCAGCCATTCCCACATGGTCATGGGCATACCATCCTCTGCGGGTAGGGTAGAGGTCTTGTCCATCATCTGGGTCAGGTTACACTGCTGGTCGGTATCTACCACCAGTACCTTTTTGCCCAACAGCCACAGTGCTGTGGCCAGGTTGGCAGTGGTAGTGGTCTTTGCCACACCACCCTTGTCGTTCATGATTGCAATAATCTGTGCCATGTTTTGTCTTTCTTCGTATTCTCCGTGCAAAGATATGAATATTTCCATTAACCTGCAAATATTTGCCCATAATTCTGTATTTACAAATAACTTTCTATTTATAAATATGAAAATAATATAGAAATACGCAGATAAATAGAAATAGAAAGATAGGC
>CALZGT010000034.1 GCA_945787235.1 uncultured Prevotellaceae bacterium | reverse complement strand
TGCTCGAAGATAGAGCAAAATCCCATCAAAGCTAATTTATAGAACCTACCTAAAACGTCAATTCACAATTATTAATCCTTTTGGCGGTGGGAATTTATGGAACCCACCTATAGCAAGGATCAACCTTCAAGAAAGCCCTGCTGGCGAAGCGCATCAAGGAAAGTGGTACTGAGTGCCTCGTTGTCGCGCCTGGTATAACGAATGTCGGTGAAAATCTGTGCGAGCGTTTCCTTGTGATTGATTTCCACAAAATGCTTATTCTGGGGCAACTGTTCCTTTTCGAGGTAATAACGGTCGATATCCAGCGGCGTGTAGTCGCGGTATTTCTCGCTGTGTACGAAAGACTCCACGGGAAGGCGGTCGGAGAGCGCAGGTTGCTCATCGGGCCATCCCACGGTAAGCGTGGCTACGGGCATGACGAGACGGGGCAGGTTGAGCACCTCGATGATTTTTGCCGGCATATACACCGTGGTACCCAGGTAGCAGAGGCCCAGACCGGCCTCCTCAGCCAGCGAACTGAAGGTCTGCGTGAAAAGGAGGGCATCACTGGCAGCATTGATGAAACTCAGGAAGTTGTCGTACCCAGGGTCTGCCTTTCGCTCCTTGCACCAGGTGCTGGTACGCCTGAAGTCGGCACATATGGTGAGCACTACGGGTGCCTGCCTTACCATGGGTTGGTTGAAATGAGCCGGAGCCAACCGCTCCTTCATATCCTCGCTGCGGGTTACCACGACACTGTAAAGTTGCAGGTTACCCATGGTCTGCGTACGTGCCGCAGCCTGGAGCAGGCTCTGCAGCAATTCCTCACTCACTTCCTTGTCGCTGTACTTACGTATGCTGCGACGCGTCTTCATAACTTCTAAAAGAGACATATTGACTGTTTTTTCTTGACACAAAATGACAGCTTTGGGCATGGGAATCGTTCCCACTACCCCATTAGACCATACAAAGTTAGGCAGAAAAAGTGAGAAAGGGAAATTCTGAGGGAGTTATTTTTGGCAGATTGAAAAAAAAATCGTAATTTTGCGGCAAACAACGAAAAAGATGACATCAATACAACATGTAGCAAGCCTGCTGGCTGAAGCAGGAAGAAAGCTTGGAAGACCCCTTACGGAGGAAGAATGCACGGAAATACTCAGTGCCAACATCTATGAGAGTTGCCCCTGCGTGGCACCCAGACCGCAGGTGTTGGAATGCGACGTGGTGCGCTTCCAGAACAACAAGGAGAAATGGGTGGCCTTCGTGGGCTTGATGGACGGGGCTCCCTACGAGATTTTTACCGGCCTGATGGACGATGACGAGGGCATACTGCTGCCCAAGAGTGTCACCAAGGGCTACATCATCAAGCAGCGCAACGCTGATGGAACCAACCGCTATGATTTTCAGTTCCACAACAAGCGTGGTTACAAGACGACGGTGGAAGGTCTCTCAGGCAAGTTCAACAAAGAGTACTGGAACTACGCCAAACTCATCTCGGGCGTGCTGCGCTACCACATGCCTCTGGAGAGTGTCATTCACCTGGTTTCAACCCTCTCCATCGACGATGAGAGCATCAGTACATGGAAGAACGGTGTGGAGCGTGCCTTGAAGAAATACGTGCAGTCAGAAGCCGAAGAAATACAGGAACATGACGATACGGCTGAATGACATACGCCTCTATGCCTACCATGGGGTACTGGAGGAAGAGCGAACCCTGGGAGCATGGTTCCGCGTGCAGCTCACCACACGGGGTGATTTTGTCCGTGCCATGGAAGAGGACATGCTGGAGGCTACGGTAAACTATGCGGAGATGGCCTCGGTAGTGAAGCGTGAGATGGCGATTCCCAGCCGTCTGCTTGAACATGTGGCATGGCGCATTGGCACGTCCATCCTTCAGGAGGTGAACAACGTGGAGGAGATTGAAGTGACGGTCCACAAGGAGCATCCTCCCGTCTGCGTAGAGTGCGCCTCAGCCAGCGTCACAGTAAGGCTGGATAGGAAATAATGTAGTGCAAAACGAACCGAAAATAGCACAGAAAGTACACATTTGCCATGGCAAGTGTGTATTTTTTGCTTTTTTATGGTTGATTTTTCACCTTTTTTTCGTAACTTTGTGCGCAGTTTTATCATTTTATGAAACTAAAAACTTATAAAATGAAAGACTTGCAGAGGTATTAGTTAAAGAAAAGATTGAAATAAGAACATCACACATTATGAAGGATTCATGTATCAGCGTCACAGACACGCTTGCAGATGCTGCTGCTTCCGTCACCCCCGTTGCCTGCAGCCCCGACACGGCGGCTGTCACCGAGGCTGTCACGGTAGTGGCCGCAGAGTCTGTACCGGCTGGAGAGGATAACTCGATAGGCCGTGGAGTAGAGTTGATGGTCATCGGTATGCTCACCGTCTTCGCCATCCTGCTCATCGTCATCAACCTGGGCAAAGTGCTCATCAAGGTAGTCAACGCCATAGCCCCCGAGGAGCAACCTGCTCCCAAGAAGGCGGCTAAGACCGCTCCCACTGCCATCGATGCGCGCACCATGGCCATCCTGGAGCAGGCCGTGAGCCAGATAACGGGCGGCAAAGGCCACGTGGCCAGTGCCAGGAAACTCTGACACAGCCCCCACTCCCCCACCCTCAGGCGATAAGTGGGAAGGGGAACACAGTGTTATTTTATAAGTCATCAATTTTAAGGTAAAAAGGAATAATGAAAAGAGAAGTAAAGTTCAGTCTGGTCTTCCGCGACATGTGGCAGAGCGCTGGCAAGTACCAGCCTCGTGTGGACCAGCTCGTCAAGGTAGCACCCGCCATCATCCGCATGGGATGTTTTGACCGCGTAGAAACCAACGGTGGAGGCTTCGAGCAGGTGAACCTCCTGTACGGAGAAAACCCCAACAAGAGCGTACGCCAGTGGACGAAGCCTTTCCATGAGGCTGGCATCCAGACGCACATGCTGGACCGTGCCCTGAATGGCCTGCGCATGAGTCCCTGCCCCAAGGATGTACGCAAGCTTTTTTACAAAGTAAAGCACGCCCAGGGAACCGACATCACGCGCATCTTCTGTGGTCTGAATGACCCCCGCAACGTCATCCCCAGCATACAGTATGCCAAGGAGGCTGGCATGATTGCCCAGGCTTCGCTGTGCATAACCTACAGTCCCATCCACACGGTGGAGTACTACGTGAACCTGGCCAAGACATTCATCGAGGCCGGTGCCGATGAGATTTGTCTGAAGGACATGGCCGGTATCGGCCGTCCCGTGTCTCTGGGCAAGATTGTAGAGGGCATCAAAGCACTCCGCAAGGACATCGTCATCCAGTACCACTCTCACGCCGGTCCCGGCTTCAACATGGCCAGCATCCTGGAGGTAGCCAAGGCTGGCTGCGACTACATCGACACAGGTATGTCGCCCCTGTCATGGGGAACGGGCCACGCCGACATCATTGCCGTACAGGAGATGCTGAAGGATGCCGGATTCCAGGTGAAGGAAATCAACATGGAGGCCTATATGGAGGCCCGCACCCTCATCCAGGAGATGTACGATGACTTCCTGGGTTACTATATCCCTGCCCTCAACCACATCAACAACTCACTCCTCGTGAAGCCCGGTCTGCCCGGTGGCATGATGGGTTCGCTCATGACAGACCTGGAGGACAACCTCAAGAGTCTGAACAAGTGGAAGGTGAAGAACAACCAGCCCGAGCTCACCACCGACCAGCTTCTGGTCAAGCTCTTCGATGAGGTGGCCTACGTATGGCCCAAGGTGGGTTACCCCTGCCTGGTGACTCCTTT
This sequence comes from uncultured Prevotellaceae bacterium, assembly GCA_945787235.1. Lineage (GTDB taxonomy): Bacteria > Bacteroidota > Bacteroidia > Bacteroidales > Bacteroidaceae > Physcousia. Next base: position 11,260 of record CALZGT010000034.1, on the reverse strand, counting down.
CTCACAGTACGTCAAGAACCTGGCTCTGATGAACGTCATCCAGATGGAGAAGGGCAAGGCTCGCTGGAGCATGATTGCAGACAACATCTGGGACATGATTCTGGGCAAGAGCGGACAGCTGCCTGGTCCCGTGGCTCAGGAACTCGTAGATATGGCCAAGGCCGAGGGACGGGAATTCGAGACGCAGGATCCCCAGAGCTACTACCCCGACAAGCTGGATGACTTCCGCAAGGAAATGCAGGAGAACGGCTGGGAACTGGGCGAGGACGACGAGGAACTCTTCGAACTTGCCATGCACCCCGAGCAGTACCGCGCCTACAAGAGCGGCAAGGCCAAGGCTGACTTTGAGAAGGACCTGGCTGAGCGCAAGGCCAAGAAGAACGCACCCGCTGCGGGGGCAGAACTGCCCAAGAGCATCAAGGTGAGCGTAGAGGGACAGACCTACGAGGTGAGAATCTCCTATGATCAGGAAGCTCCCGCAGCCACACAGGCTACGCAGACCGCAGCTCCTGCCGGCGAGGGCACCGATGTGCTCGCTCCGCTGGAGGGCAAGTTCTACCTGGTGAAGGACAACTCTGAGGTGGCCAAGAAGGTGGGTGACACCGTACAGCCGGGCGACACGCTGGGTTACATCGAGGCCATGAAGACCTTCAATGCCATCAAGGCTGAGTTTGCGGGAACGCTCACGGCCATCCTCGCCAACAGCGGCGACAGCGTGGAAGAGGATGATGCCATCTTCAAGATTGCCAAGAACTGATAAACGTAAGGAATAATAATGGACTACATATTCAATACTCTGCAGAAACTGTGGGAGATGACGGCCCTAAGCGACATAGGGGCCAACCCCTGGTTTATCGTCATGTACCTGCTGGCCTTCGTACTGCTCTATCTGGGCATTGTGAAGAAGTATGAGCCTCTGCTGCTCATCCCCATCGCCTTCGGTGTGCTGCTTGCCAACTTCCCGGGTGGCGAGATGGGTGTCTATGGTGCCATCAACGAGACCATCAACGGGGTGGAATACCACAACATCATCCGTCTGGCCGATGGAAGTATTTGGAGCGATGCCAACGGTGTGCCCTACAATGTCTATGAGGTAGGACTGCCCCAGATAGCCCATGACCTGGGTCTGATGAACTACCTTTATTATGCACTCATCAAGAGCGGACTGCTGCCTCCCATCATCTTCATGGGCGTGGGCGCGCTGACGGACTTCGGCCCCATGCTGCGCAACCTGAAACTCTCCATCTTCGGAGCAGCTGCCCAGATGGGCATCTTCTGCGTACTGCTGGTGAGCCTGCTGTGCGGCTTCACGGCCAAAGAGGCTGGTTCTCTGGGTATCATCGGCGGTGCTGACGGCCCCACGGCCATCTTTACCACCATCAAGCTGGCTCCCCATCTGCTGGGTCCCATTGCCATCGCAGCCTACAGCTACATGGCCCTGGTACCTGTCATCATCCCCATGGTGGTCAAGGCACTTTGTACCAAGAAGGAGCTGATGATCAACATGAAAGAGCAGGATAAGCTTTACCCCAACAAGACCGAAATCAAGAATATGCGCGTGCTGAAGATCATCTTCCCCATCGCCGTGACTACCATCGTGGCCATCTTCGTACCTACGGCCGTGAGCCTGGTGGGTATGCTGATGTTCGGTAACCTCATCAAGGAGATTGGTGCCGACACCAACCGCCTCTTTGATGCAGCCAGCAACGGTATCATGAATGCTGCCACCATCTTCCTGGGCATCTGTGTGGGTGCCACGATGACGGTGGATGCCTTCATCAACCCCACTACACTGGGCATCGTGGCCGGTGGATTCTGCGCCTTCGCACTCTCCATTGCCAGCGGTATCCTCATGGTGAAGGTGTGGAACCTCTTCGCCAAGAAGAAAATCAACCCGCTCATCGGTGCCACAGGTCTTTCGGCTGTGCCTATGGCGAGTCGTGTCTGCAACGAGATAAGTACAAAGTACGACCCCAAGAACCATGTGCTGAACTACTGCATGGCCTCAAACATCTCGGGGGTCATCGGTTCTGCTGTGGCCGCCGGCGTGCTCATCAAGTTCCTGGGATAAGGAGAAGGATACCAAGCCCTGGACAACGGGGCTCAGACATAAGGTGGGTTCTATAAATTCCCACCGTCAAAAGGATTAATAATTGTGGGTTGACGTTTTGTCATCTTTTGGATTCTTTTCGGTCCAAATTGTAAGTTAACTCGGTCACGTAGCTCGCTACGCTCCCTCTTCAACTTACAATTTGTCCTCGAAAATAATACCAAAATCTAACAAAGCGAATTTATAGAACCCACCATAAAAGAGGAGGGATGCCAGTATGAAGGCTTCCCTCCTCTTTTGCTCCTGTTACAGCATTTCTGGTTTTTGGTTCCTACTGCAGAATTACGACAAGCAACATAGTCTCTTTTCGCTGTCGCAGCCTCATTCCTGCAGCACGACGGCCTCCGTGTGAATACCATCCACCTTGACAGTGAAGGGCCTGTCGAAGTGGACATGACGCACGAGTTCCGTCTCCTGCTCGGCCGGCATGGCTTCTAGCATGGCTTCACACCAGTGTCCGTCACCACGGAACTCATCGATGGTCAGGTAGCTGACACCGAGGGAAGTGAGGTTCTGGAAGAAATGGGTACCCTGACTGGGATCCACCTGGAAACTGTCCAGACCGGCCTCCACAATGATGCGGGCACCAGAGATATGGGGCCACTTGACTGGAATGCCCAGCCAAGGGTCACTGCTGCCCCAGCGTCCGGGACCTATGAGGATATAACTGCGTCCCTCGTCAATCATCTTGCGGTTCATGCGCTCTATCTCTTCGGCCAACTGCGGATTGAGCGACGGACGGTAGCCCTCCGTACGGACGTAGATGACATCGGTAAGGTCGCGGATGATGCCATGACCTATGGCACTGTGCGAACGGATGAGACAATCTTCGTCAGGCACCTGGGTGAGGTCCTCGTCAAGCATCATGCGGTTATCGACCATGGGACGAATCTGCAGGAGATAGAAGTCGCAGGTACGGTCATCATGAATATTGGCTGCAAACTCAATCTCCACGGGACGGCGCATCTCCTCCTGGCCGTAGCGCAGGATGAGGCGCAGCAGTTGAGGCAAGGGAATAACGCCATGCTGCAGCACGCCACTGAAGGTAAGCACCTTGCGGCCTCCCTCATAGTAGCCGTCACGCAACATCTGGTCGTAAGGGTCGTAGGTACTGCAGATATACTTCACGGCTCCGTCTCGGTCGGCCTCCTTGACAGCGAGCTTGCGAATGTTGAAACCATCGTTTACCTCAAACTTCAGATGGGTCTCTCCCAAGTCTAAGGCGTAGAAACGGGTCTGGGTGTCACGCAGGGCCATGTCCAACTCACTGGTCTGCAGCACATGGTCGGGATGATAGGGACACACACGCAGGCACACGCCTCCATCTACGATGTACTTGCCCAGGCCAAGGGCGAGGTTCACGGTACCTTCCTCTGCCTGTTCGGGACCAATGGGATAGTAGTTGATGCTGCGGGCCACCCCGGAAAAGGTGGGATAGAAGCGCTGCTCATACTGCTTGCCCACCACCTCTTGCAGTATGACAGCCATCTTTTCCTGGTCGATGAGGTTGCTGGTGGCCATCATGTAGTCCTTGCTGCTGCGGTAATAAACACTGGCATAGACGCTCTTGATGGCTTCGGAAAGCAGACGCAGACGCTCGTAGGGGTCTTCAACGTAGGGTATCATGTAGGTGGAATAGACACCGGCGAAGGGTTGGTAATGGGAGTCTTCAAGGAGCGAGGAACTGCGGATGGCTATGGGCGACTTGACCACTTCAAGGAAGGCCATGAGGTCACCGATGAGACGCTGTGGCAGACGGGCATGGAGGAAATAACGCAGGATGTCCTCGTCGGGACAGTCACCCAGGGCCACCTGATAGAGTTCATTGGTGTCCATGAACTCATCGAAAATGTCGGTACAGAGCACCACGGTCTTGGGTATCATGGTCTGCACGGAGGACAGTTCGTTGAGATCCTCGTGACGCTTGATGATGTGGTCGAGAAATGCCAGACCGCGTCCCTTGCCTCCGAGCGAGCCATCCCCAATGCGGGCAAAGTTGCTGTACTTATCAAAACGCTCACGCTGGAAGACGGCCACCACGCCCTGGTTGCGCATCTTGCGGTAGCTGACAATGGCATCGAAGATGATCTGACGGTGGGCATCAACGTCCTGCAGGGAATCCCAGGTGATGTGCTTGAGGAACTCCGAGATGGGGAAGAGAGCGCGTGAGCAGAGCCAGCGGCTGACATTGTTGTGCGAGATGTGGTAGAGGAGACTCTCACGGGGCACGGTGAAGATGTTGTCCTGTAGTTCCTTGAGGTTTCGGATGCGCACCACCTCATTCATGGAGGTGGGGTCACGGAAGACAAAGTCTCCGAAACCGAAGTAGCGCGTGAGCATGTTGCGCAAATCGACATCGAGTTTCTTGGAGTTCTTGTCGATGAACTTGGCATGGCAACTGGCTGCGAGTTCGCTCGCTGCACTCTCACTGGATTCCATGATAAGGGGCACGAAACTATCCTGGCGGCGAATGGCGGTAAGCAGTTTGTAACCAGCCTTCTCATCCACCTCCCCATCCTTGGGGAAACGGCAGTCGCTGATGACGCCGAGAGTGTTTTCGTGATACTTCTCCCACAGGGTGTAGGCCTCTTCATAACTGCGGGCCAGAACAATCTTGGGACGTCCACGCATGCGCAGCTGCTCCAGCTGGGAGTTGAGGGCTTCACTAGCGAAGAGAAGACTCTGTTGCAGCACGAATTTATAGAGAAGGGGCAGGAAACTGCTGTAGAACCTGATGTTGTCCTCCACCAGAAGAATCATCTGCACACCGCTCTGGGTATCGTGTTCCACATTCATCTTGTCCTCCATAAGTTTGATTATGGACAGCAGCAGTTCCGTGTTGCCCAACCAGCAGAACACGTACTCGAAAATGCTGAGGTCTTCCTGCTGCATCCTGCGGTTGACACCGTGACTGAAGGGAGTGAGTACCACAATGGGAACCTGCGGATAGCGCTCCTTGATGAGACGGGCGATGTCGAAGACGTCATTGTTGTCGGTTCCGGGCATACAGATGAGAAGGTCGTAGCTGCCGCTCTCCATCTCTGCCTCGGCTTCCTCTCGTGAGGCCACCTGGGTGAAACGCGGGGGGTAGCGAAGACCGAGCTTGGCGTACTCTGCGAAAATCTTCTCGTCGATGCGCCCATCGTCTTCCAGGATGAAAGCGTCGTAGGGATTGGCCACGAGAAGGACGTTAAAAATGCGGTTGGCCATCAAATCGACAAATGAAGTGTCGTGCAGTACCAGCCTTTCTTTGCTCTTTTCCATGAGGTATATTGTAATTATGCTTAACTTGATACAAAATTAGGCATTTCTGACCGAAAATGCAAATTCAGGGACGAAATAATACAAAATTGAGGTGATTTTGGGATTTAAAACCGAATGATTTGTTGTCTAAGAAACATAATTTGTTGTTCTGACATTGGGTTTTTATATTTGGAAAATAGTTAATATAAAGTTTTGTGAATATCACAACGTGCTTTTCTATCTATTTCGTACCTTTGCGCCAGCATAGGTAGAAAGATATCAGGATAACAAAGTAAACAGGATGATGAAAACGTGGGAGCTGGCTAAACAGGGGCCGGCTCCCACACTTTTTGTGTTTAAAGTTATAGCGTTGAAAGTACGCTGCTTGTAGTATGCACAATGAACTATGACTTGCGAAGCTTGATGAGACGAATGTCGAATAACTATGAACTTCCCCAAATCCCCACAATCCATTATCTTTCTGTCACGTTTTACCACTTTTTTTTGTCTTTTTTCTAAAAAAACAGGAAAAACATGCGGATATTTAATGTAAAATGCTTAACTTTGCAGCATAAAACCAAAAACAAGTGATATGAACAGTTACATCCGCTCTTATTTCTACTCCTATTTTAACTTTTACTTTAGCAGATGAAGTAGAGCGGGCAAACGTGTATATATTATAAATAAGGTATAGCCAAGAAACAAGATACAAGCTACATGTCAAATCCCGCTTCCCTACAAGGAGCGGGTTTTTCTTTGTAGCACACAAGACAGAAAACTCAAAAACATTACACCGAAGTCATGAAGAAGATAGCCATACAAGGTATCAAGGGGTCGTTCCACGACATCGCCTCGCACCAATACTTCCAGGGAGAAGAACTCGGACTCATCACCTGCGACACTTTCGAGGAGGTGTTCCGCCAACTCAGGGAGGACGAGGAGGTCATCGCACTGGTGGCCATAGAAAACACCATAGCGGGGAGTCTGCTGCATAACTACGAACTGCTCCGTGAGAGTCAGGCTACCATCGTGGGAGAACATAAACTGCACATCGAGCACTCGCTCATGTGCCTCCCGGAGGAAGACTGGGAGGACCTGACCGAGGTCAACTCACACCCCGTGGCTCTGATGCAGTGCCGGGAGTTTCTCTCACGGCATCCACAACTCAAGGTAGTGGAGGTGGGCGACACGGCAGGAGCTGCCGCACACATCAGCGAGCACCGTCTGGCACACCATGCGGCCATCTGCCACAAGGATGCAGCACGTATCTACGGCATGAAGGTGCTGGAACAGGGCATCGAGACGAACAAGCACAACTTCACGCGGTTCCTCGTCCTGTCAGCCCCCCAGAAGGCAGAAAGCCTCAGGCGCATTGACCTGGCGGACAAGGCGAGCATGGTGTTCAGCCTCGCACATGAGGAAGGCAGCCTCAGTGCCATACTCAGCGTGCTGTCGTTCTACAAACTGAACCTGACCAAGATACAGTCGCTGCCCATCATCGGCAAGGAGTGGCAATACCTCTTCTACATAGACCTTAAGTTCAATGACTACATGCGCTACAGGCAAGCCATCAACGCCATCGCACCGCTCACCCAGGAGCTGAAAATCCTGGGAGAATACAAGGAGGCTGCCAATCCGAAATAAAAAACCACAATCAAGACAGATATGACTGACAACATCTTCACACCCGCCACACGATTGCAGAGCGTACAGGAATACTACTTCAGCCGCAAAGGAAAGGAAGTGGCCAGAATGAACGCAGAAGGAAGGGACATCATCTCGCTGGCCATAGGAAGCCCCGACATGCCGCCAAGCCCAAACACCGTGGAGGTGCTCTGCCGGGAGGCTCACAAGGCTGATGCACACGGCTACCAACCTACCGTGGGCATTCCTGAACTCAGAAAGGCCATGGCAGACTTCTACCGGCGATGGTACGGGGTGGAACTCAATCCTGATACAGAGATACAGCCGCTCATAGGTTCGAAGGAGGGAATACTGCACGTCACGCTGGCATTCGTCAATCCGGGTGACCGCGTGCTGGTGCCCAACCCAGGCTACCCGACCTATACGAGCCTGAGCAACCTGCTGGGAGCGGACATCGTGAACTACGACTTGCTGCCCGAGAACGGATGGCAACCAGACTTTGCACAACTGGAACGCATCGTCAGCGAGAATGAGGCAGATGCCTTCGCACATCCTTTCCGGCTGCTCTGGGTGAACTACCCCAATATGCCGACTGGAGCCAGAGCACAACGGGAGACCTACGAGAGACTGGTAGATTTCGGTCGCAGGCACGGCATCATCATCGTCAATGACAACCCCTACTCTTTCATCCTCAACGAGGGGGAGAAACTGAGCATCCTGCAGATTCCGGGGGCACTGGACTGCTGCATAGAGTTCAACTCCATGTCAAAGAGCCACAACATGCCGGGATGGCGTGTGGGAATGCTGGCTACCAACAAGCAGTTCGTGCAGTGGATTCTCAAGGTGAAGTCGAACATCGATTCGGGCACGTTCCGTCCCTTGCAACTTGCTGCGGCTGAGGCATACACCAACGCCACGGAATGGCATCAGGAGGCCAACATCCACACCTACAGGGGCAGAAGACGCATGGCTGAGGAAATCATGGAACTCCTGGGATGCCAATACGACAAGGAGCAGGCGGGCATGTTCCTCTGGGGACGCATACCTGACTCTTACAACAACGTAGAGGAACTCACGGAAAGGGTGCTCCACGAGGCCAGGGTGTTCATCACACCGGGCTTCATCTTCGGCTCCAACGGTGCACGCTACATCCGCATCTCGCTCTGTGCCAAGGACGACAAGTTCACGGAGGCCGTAAGGCGCATACGCGAGGTCTTCGGGCAATAAGCAGCACTCCCCTCCCCCCCACTCCCACGCACCGTTTCGGACATCCGCGTGGGTGAAACAACCGACAACAACTTACAATAATCAACAAAACAAGACAGATATACATGGAACTGGAACTTTTACCCTTGGGTCTGCCCAGCGACAGCGAGCGACCTTTCGTGATTGCAGGTCCCTGCAGCGCAGAGACTGAAGAACAAGTGATGACCACTGCCCTCCAACTGGCCAAGAAGGGCTGCCACATGTTCCGCGCAGGAATATGGAAACCGCGTACCAAACCAGGAGGATTCGAAGGAAACGGTGAGATTGCACTGCCCTGGATGCAGGAGGTGCGGAAGGAGACGGGCATGCTCACGGCTACCGAGGTGGCCACGCCTGAGCATGTGGAACTGGCCCTGAAGTATGGCATCGACATCCTGTGGATAGGGGCACGCACCTCTGCCAACCCCTTTGCGGTGCAGGCATTGGCCGATGCTCTCAAGGGTGTCGATGTGCCTGTGCTGGTCAAGAATCCCGTGAACCCTGACCTGGAACTGTGGATAGGTGCGTTGCAGCGCATCAACAACGCAGGCGTAAAGCGTCTGGGTGCCATCCACCGCGGCTTCTCCAGCTACGACAAGAAGATTTACCGCAACCTGCCCATGTGGCAGATTCCCATCGAACTGCACCGTCGCTACCCCAACCTGCCCATCGCCAACGACCCGAGCCACATCAGCGGACGCCGCGACCTGGTGGCACCGCTCTGCCAGCAGGCCATGGACCTGGGTATGGACGGCCTCATCGTAGAAAGCCACTGCCAGCCCGACCAGGCATGGAGTGATGCTTCACAGCAGGTCACCCCTGACGTGCTGGACTTCATCCTCGACCGTCTGGTTATCCGCGAGAAGGTGGAGAGCACCGAGAGCATCAACCAGCTGCGCAAGCAGATTGATGAAATCGATGACCAACTGATAGATCTCCTGGCCAAGCGAATGCGTATCAGCCGCGAGATAGGTCTCTACAAGAAGGAGCACGGCATGACCATCCTGCAGACGGGACGTTACTCCGAGATTCTCGACAAGCGTGGGGCACAGGGCTCGCTCATGGGTATCGACCCGGAGTGCATAAAGAAAATCTTCGAGCAGATCCACGAGGAGAGTGTCAACCAGCAGGCTGATGTAATGAACAAGTAAAGGTGGGTTCTATAAATTCGCTTTGTTAGATTTTGGAATTATTTTCGAGGTCAAATTGTAAGTTGAAGAGGGAGCGTAGCGAGCTACGTGACCGAGTTAACTTACAATTTGAGCCGAAAAGAATCCAAAAGATGGCAAAACGTCACCCCACAATTATTAAACCTTTTGACGGTGGGAATTTACAGAACCCACCTTAAAGTCTATGAGAATACTTATATTGGGAGCCGGTAAGATGGGCAGCTTCTTTACCGACGTACTGAGTTTCGAGCACGAATGTGCCGTATATGAGATTGATGCCAAGCGCATGCGCTTTCTCTACAACACGCAGCGTTTCACCACGATGGAGGAGATTGAGGCTTTCCGGCCAGAACTCGTCATCAATGCCGTGACGCTCAAATACACCCTTCAGGTCTTCGACCAGGTCATTCCTCACCTGCCCCAGGACTGCATCATTTCGGACATCTCCAGCGTGAAGACGGGCTTCAGGGAGTATTACGAGCAGACGGGACTGCGCTACGTCAGCACACACCCCATGTTCGGACCTACCTTTGCCAACCTCGGTGCACTGAGCAACGAGAATGCCATCGTCATCCACGAGGGTGACTACATGGGGCGTATCTTCTTCCTCGACCTCTACCGCCGTCTGGGCATTCATGTCCACGAATACTCCTTCGAGGAGCACGATGAGGCCATGGCCTATTCCCTCAGCGTACCCTTCGTCAGCACCTTTGTCTTCTCGGCGGTGATGAAGCACCAGGATGCTCCGGGCACCACCTTCAAACGTCACCTGAAGATAGCGCGTGGGGTACTCTCGGAGGACGACACGCTGCTGCGTGAAATTCTCTTCAATCCACGCACGAAGCACCATGTGGAGAACATCCGTGCCGAACTCAAGGAACTCATCCAGATCATCGACAACCGCGATGAAGAGGCTCTGGGGGAATACCTCACCAAGATACGGGCACACATTAAATGAAAACACAGTTTCACAATTAAGGTGGGTTCTATAAATTCCCACCTTTAACCATGACTGCACCAACCAATTGTTAATTGCTCGTTGTTAATTGACCCAGAAAGAGAATTAATCTACCCGCCCCAATATTCATAGTCTCGTAATGAAATCGAGGGTATAGAAAAAGTCTCTGAGTATCTTTGATACACTTTTGAGAAGATTCAGGAAAAAAACTGACAAAAAAAACCGGGGTGAAAGGTACGAAGGAAAAAGGGGGAACTGCCTCCGTTCGGATTAGTATATAGCTCCGCTCAAAGCAGCATGGAACTACACGGTATCAGAATGACAGGATCGAAACAACGGGTATTTTGAACCGCAACATACACTCCTGCGGGTCAACACCCAGTTTCCGTTCTACGTAAATATGTTAATCGTACATAGATAACTGATAAAAATCCTTGGTACATTCACGGAATAATCGTATATTTGCGCACGAATTGCCCATGTAAGCCCCACGGAGAACAGGGACGGAGGCACAACAGCAAGCGATATGGAGAACATGACACTCAAACGACTGCCCGTCGGCATACAGACCTTCTCTGAGGTAATCGACCTTGACTGCCTGTACGTTGACAAGACTGAGTACATCTGGAACATGACACATCTCAGCAAGTACATCTTTCTGAGCCGCCCCAGGCGGTTCGGCAAGTCACTGCTTATCTCTACTCTTCAGGCTTACTTTGAGGGAAGAAAGGACCTCTTTAAGGGACTTTTCATCGAAACCGTAGAGAAGGAGTGGACGGAGTATCCCGTGCTGCGCATCAGCATGGCTTCGGGCAAGCACATGGAGAAGGAACAGTTGGAACGCTATCTCGGCAATCGGCTTGCAGAATACGAGTCAAAGTACGGCATTAC
>CALZGT010000033.1 GCA_945787235.1 uncultured Prevotellaceae bacterium | reverse complement strand
ACGCTATCATGTGTGGCCGATTCTTCAACGTAAGTCCCAATTGGCGTTACAACCGCGCTTTCAATCTCAACCGTGAGAATCCGAACAGCCGTGACTCTCTCTGCAATACGTATTATTACGAGCAGCAGCAGCACTATCCCCGAAAGAACGTCTATTACAGCCCCAAGCAGACCATTCTCAATGGTCTGAAGAGTTTCCAGTGCTCTAACGGTGAGGTCTTTGTGGATGACCGTGGTGTCATCGACCCCAAGACCACTTTCCTCACCCGCAGTGACATCGAGGCCCAGTACGCCTTCTACTATGAGATTCCCAAGGACAAGAATAACATTCCTACCATGACGGTCGATACGCGTACCTACGAGGTGTATGACACCACCTACGTGATGGATCCTGAGACAGGTGCGCCCGCCCTTGATCCTGAGACGGGTGAGAAGGAAGTCTCCAGCGTGACCCTCAAGAAACGCTATCAGTATGCCAACGTAGTGGCCAAGACCGCCAATGCGCACAGTGAGATTGAGTACAAGATTCCGGGTACGCTTTCCAATATATATTATAATGTATATGTGGTGACCTGTCCCGAACGCAAGACGGCTTTCAACAATCCCCTGCCCATCTGGTTCCAGATTCAGAGGAGCGTACAGAATGAGAAGGGTACCTTCGGTTCCAAGAGCTACTTCGACAATCCTCATCCCATCACGGCTGACAGCGAGGTAGCCAATGCCGATGTCATCCTCAAGCAGGGTAACAACAAGCGTTGCTTCGTGGCCAGCAACAACAAGGTCGATACCATCCTGGTGGCCAAGGCCCTGATGTTCGACTATTGCGGTAATGGTGTGGATGGTGGCATCTGTAAGTTCACCGTCAGCTCATTCGGTCCCAATGGTACGGCATACCGTGAGAAGATTTACACTCGTACGTTGCGTCTGAACGAGATTATCCTCGTTCCCTTCGAGACCAAGGAGGAGGCAGAAGCTGCTGCCGACGATTTGGACGCATTCAATGACGAGAAACTCCAGGCTTTAAAGGAAAACTAATACGTTATGAAGAAGATTAATATATTCTGTCTCTCACTCCTGGTGGCATCTCCTCTCGGCCTCTCTGCACAGACGGAGGAGGAAGAGGCTGCTAAGGCAGTAGCCGCGGTTACTGTACACCGTAAGGCAAAGAAGCAAGAACCCACCCGCACCATCAGCGGTAAGGTGCTGGCCGAGGCTGGCAACGAACCCCTGGCCGGTGTACTCATACAGTCCGTGGCAGGTGAAGGTTATTCAACCCTGTCCAACGAGGATGGTACCTTCAAGCTAGAAGTACCCCTCTACAGCAGCGCGCTGCGTGTGACCATTCCCGGCTACAACGGCATCCGCGTGGGTCTGAACAAGTCGGGCCAGCTCAGGGACATCGTGCTGCAGAGTGATGCCGTGCGTCCCCTCTATACGGACGATGACAACATCACCAACGTGGTCAGCACGGGTTCGCTGGAGTTCTCTCCTGCCCGCAACATCAAGTCGGAGGTGGTCGATCAGCTGGGTGCCAACGTGCATTCCTCTGAGCGCAGCGGTGCCCTCGCCGTGGGTGCGTACATGAACATCGGTGGTGTCAACTCCCTGCAGAGCAATTCTCAGCCCCTGGTGGTCCTCGATGGCGTCATCATGGATCAGCAGTACTCCCGTGAGATGCTTCATTCGGGTTACTACAACGACATCCTTACCAACATCAATCCCGTCGATATCGAGAAGGTGGAGGTACTGAGCAATGGTACTGCCCTCTACGGCAGCAAGGGTGCCAATGGTGTGATTCTCATCACCACCAAGCGTTGCAACACCGTGGCTACCCGCATCGAGGCCGTGGTGAATGTCGGCATGGAACTCGTTCCCAAGCAGTTTGACCTCATGAACGGCAGTCAGTACAAGACCTATGCTTCCGAACTGCTTCAATCCACGGGTACCAAGGCCAACAATTTCCGTTTCCTCAAGACGGATCCCAACTACTACTGGTACAACAAGTACAACAACAATACCCGTTGGGCCGACCATGTGTATAACGAGGCGTTCACCTCCAACTACAGCCTGAACGTACAGGGTGGTGGTGAGGTCGCCAAGTACATGCTGTCCGTGGGTTATACCCATGACAACAGCACCATCAAGGAGACCAACCTGAACCGTTTGAATATCCGTTTTAACACGGACATCGTCGTTACCAGCAAGCTCGACATACGTTTCGATGCAGCCTACACGAACCAGACCCGCAAGCTCTACGACCTGGGTGCTCCCACTTCCTACGACGCAAAGAGCATTACGAGCCTGAACTTCCTGGCCGATGCGAAATCTCCGATGCTGAGTCCCTATTCCTTCGCCCTGAACCAGATTCGCAAGAACCACCTGGACATCATCGACGAGGACTATCTGGACGAGGTTACTACGCTGCGCAATGCCAACTATCGTCTGGCCAATCCTGCTGCCATTCTGGAGTATGGTACGGCTGAGAACAAGAACTATTTCGACAACAGCTACGTGAACATTGCCATCACGCCCAAGTACAAGATCAACAGTCACCTGACCGCGAGCACCATGTTCACCTATACGGCCATCAACACCAACGAGAAGTACTATGTGCCCATCAATGGTGTGCCCAGTTATTATGTGACAGAGCTGCAATCTACGATGGAAAACGAGGCTGGTTCCATGTTCTCTACCCAGAATAACGTGAACAGCGATACCCGTCTGGACTGGAAGAACAGCTACAAGGGTCACAACATTCACCTCCTGGGTGGTTTCCGTGCCATCAACGAGAGCTACTCGCTGGGTACACAGCATGGTTACAACACGGGTAACGACAAGACGCCCTACATCAACAACACCTCGCACAAGACCAGTACGGGTACCAGTCCCAAGTGGCTTGACCTGGCTTGGTATGCACAGGCAGAGTACAACTATGCCAACCGCTACTACCTGCAGGGTGACATCTCCATGCAGACCAACTCACAGTTTGGCCGCGATGCCAAGAGTGGTGTCAAGATGTGCGGTGTGGTATGGGGACTCTTCCCCAGCATCCAGGCAGGTTGGGTAGCCAGCAACGAGAAATTTTTCGACGTGGATGGCATCGATTACCTCAAGTTGACGGCTGGTTACAGCGTGTCGGGTAATGATGACATGGTCTATGATGCTTCACGTACCTACCTCAAGAGCGTGATGTTCATGGACAAGGTGGCTGGTCTGAACCTGAGCAATATCGGTAACACCGAGTTGCAGTGGGAGACCACGAAGCGTTTCAATGCCGGTTTTGAGCTTAACGCCGTGAACAACCGCCTGGGTGTCAAGTTCAACTACTTTAAGTCATGGACCGATAACCTCATCACCCTGCAGGAACTTGGTTTCGTCAGCGGTCTGGAGTACAATTACAGTAATGGCGGCTCGCTGGAGAACCAGGGCTTCGACTTTACCTTCAACGCTCACCTCGTCAGCTCCAAGAACTGGAACTGGGCCGTGGGTGCCAGCTTAGGTCATTATACCAACAAGCTCACCGCGCTGCCCGACAACAAGCAGTATCTCGATACCGAGGTGCTGGGTGGTACCGTGCGCAGCCAGCTGGGTCGCAGCATCAACAGTTTCTACGGCTTCCGCACCCAGGGTGTCTATGCTACCTCTGCTGAGGCAAAGGCTGACGGCAAGTACATCCAGGATGAGACAGGCAAGAAGACCTATTTCGGTGCCGGTGACATGAAGTTCGTCGATATCAACAACGACAATGTCATTGATGACAAGGACCGCGTCTTCATCGGCGATGCCACGCCCGACCTCTATGGTAATATCTACACCAAGCTCAGCTACAAGAACCTGGCACTCGACGTGAACTTCAACTACAGCCTCGGTGGTGATATATATAACTACAACCGCCAGCAGCTGGAGAGTGGCTCACGCTTCATGAATCAGACCTCAGCCATGCTGAACCGCTGGATGGTGGAGGGACAGCAGACCGACATGCCCAAGGCTACCTATGATGACCCCATGGGCAACGGCCGCTTCAGCGATCGCTGGATTGAGGATGGCAGCTACCTGCGCCTCAAGCACGTGACGCTCAGCTACAAGCTCCCCATCGACAATACCTTCATCCAGGGAATCACCATCTGGGGACAGGCCAACAACCTGCTGACCCTGACCAAGTACCTGGGTGCAGATCCCGAGTTCTCTTACGGCAACTCTGTCCTCATGCAGGGTGTAGATGGTGGTCTCCTGGCCCGTGGCCGCAGTTTCCACCTGGGTGTAAAAATCAACCTCTAAACAAAATCATTCAAGGCTATGAAACTTAACAGAATATTCTTATCAGTAGCAATGGCGGGTACGATGGCCGGCATGACTACCTCCTGCAGCGACATGCTCGACAAGGGTAACGAGTACGTCATCTACACCGAGGGTCATGAGCTGACCACCCCTGCCGACACCGTTACTTCGCTGCTGGGCATCCTCAACCAGCTCCAGGCCATTGCCGTACGTACCAACCTGCTCGGTGAGGTACGTGCCGACATGGTCAACGTCAACCAGAATGCCACGGTTGACCTCAAGAACCTGGCCAACTTCGACTGCAACGTGATGGGTGAGGACGATGCCAACAAGTACAATGTACCCCGTGACTACTACGGTGTCATCAACAACTGCAACTATTACCTGGCCATTGCCGACAGTACCGCCGGCAATACCAACCGCAACGAGAAGTACTTCAAGAACGAGATAGCTCAGGTACACAGCATACGTGCCTGGGTCTATCTCCAGACCGTCCTGGCTTACGGTCGCATCCCCCTCGTACTGGACCCCGTGCTGACCAAGCTCGACTCGGAGAAGCAGTACCCCATGGTGGAGCTCGTACAGGTATGCGATGAGTTCATCAACGACCTGAAGCCCTACTATGGCCGTGAGTACCCCGATCCCCAGACCATCGGCGGTTCCATTGATCCCAAGCTCGCTTTCTTCCCCACCCAGGTGGTCATGGGCGACCTATATCTCTACAAGGCCGTGGCTACCCAAGACCCTGAGATGGCCAAGGAGGCTGCCAAGTGCTACTATGACTACATCATGTGGGATAAGAGTGGCAAGGAAGTGTTGACGATGAGCACCGCCAGGGTAAGATGGACTGAAGATGCACTCTACCGTGAGAAATACAATAGCTATAGCACTTCGCTGCCCAGCAACTACTATGGTTCCAACTGGGGCAAGAAGAACGAAGGCATCACGGCCATCGCCATGGACTCCGCTTCAACCAGCGGTTTCTACAACGAGTTGCGTAACCTCTACAACTACACCTACAAGACGGAGGTGCAGGAGGCTGCCATCTCTCCCTCTCAGTTGCTCTTCGACCTGAGTGAGAGTCAGCAGTGGTTTGGCTACGACACCAACAAGAAGGTGGTGGAGGTGACCCGCGACAAGCTGGATGATGATATGCTGGAGGATCACATGGCCGGTGACCTCCGTCTCTCTGACAGCTACAGCAAGCGCAAGATTACCCTCAACTCTACCGAGTACAACCAGCAGACCATCTACAAGCACAGCGGTCAGCACGTAGGTATCTACCGCCAGACCCAGCTCTACCTGCGTCTTGCCGAGGCTCTCAACTATGCCGGTTATCCCCGCTTTGCCAAGACGTTCCTGACCATCGGTCCCAACAACACCGTCATCCGCAATGAGGTGCTGCCTTACTATCCCACGTCGGCCGACTCTGCCTTCATCAACTACTTCAACTTCAACGACAATACTTTCAAGAGTTATGCTGAGAGTTATAGTGTGAAGGAAGACTCGCTTCTCGTCCCCGTGGCTTATCAGCCCGTGTATTCGTCCGATGAATCCCAGATGAACATGATGGGTATCCATAGCCGTGGTTCAGGTCTCGCCTTCCTTAATCCCAATTACTTTGTAGCCCTTACCCCAGATAGTACCGAATATCCTGTGGCCCTGGCCCAGCAGGTAGGTCATCGTCCCGCTACCGAAGACTATGACTTCCCCACAGAACCCAAGGAGCCCAAGGTGGTATTGGGAGGTAAGGTACCCAGTACTTGGAAGGACTATCCCTATCAGACCCTCGATGAAGAGGCTTACCGTGCCTATATCAACTACAAGGGTACAGACAAGGCCTTCGCTACCGTCTATAAGCGATATGCCAACGACACCATCCCCAAGTACACCAAGTATCTTGAGGATGTGGCAGCGTATGAAAAAGACCATGCCCAGTGGGTAGTGGAAACCGATTCTGTACAGGGTGTGATGGATGCTGACGAAGAAGCATGGCAGGGTCGTCACGCCATCTTCTGGGATGCTTATTCTACCTGGCGCATTGCCGCCTACAAGGCACCCTCTCTGTTGCAGAAGGAGCAGGCCATGGTCGATGAACTCATCCTCAACGAGCAGGCACTGGAGATGACCTTCGAGGGCAACCGCTTCTTTGACCTCATGCGCCGTGCCCTCTGGTACAACGACAACAGCAGGCTGGCAAGCCCCATTGCCAAGCGCAATCCCTCGCTGGAAGGCAAGCTCATGAACCGTCAGAACTGGTACATGAAGTGGAAGGGTCAGATTGGCTATTGATGGCACAAGATTAACTGAAAACAGAAAAATCCTTGCTTGGGTAACACCTTGCAAGGATTTTTTTTGCTCATTTGCGTTCTTTTTTGTAATTTTGCGCGCATTAAACCAATTTTGCAAGAAGAAACATCAAATTATATGGCTAAAGAATTTCCTAAAAGAGAAAAACTTGACCTCTCTGCCGTGAACAAAGAGGTACTCTCACAGTGGAAGGAGGAAGACCTCTTCCACCGCAGTATTTCTGAGCGCGAGGGCTGTCCTTCCTACGTATTCTTCGAGGGACCTCCTTCTGCCAACGGACACCCTGGCATACATCATGTGATGGGACGTACCATCAAGGACACCATCCTGCGCTACAAGACCATGCAGGGCTATCAGGTGAACCGCAAGGCCGGATGGGACACCCACGGACTTCCCGTGGAACTGAGTGTGGAGAAGAGCCTCGGCATCACCAAGGAGGATATCGGTAAGAAAATCAGCGTCGATGACTACAACGATGCCTGCCGCAAGAACGTCATGATGTACACGAATGAGTGGACGGATCTGACCGACAAGATGGGCTATTGGGTTGATCTGGAGCATCCCTACATCACCTACGACAACAAGTACATCGAAACCCTCTGGTGGCTCCTCAAGCAGCTCTACCAGAAGAACCTCCTCTACAAGGGATATACCATCCAGCCCTACAGTCCTGCCGCAGGTACGGGTCTTTCTACCCACGAGCTGAACCAGCCCGGTTGCTACCGCGATGTGAAGGACACCACGGTGACGGCCCAGTTCCGCGTGCTCGACATGACGCAGTCGGCCTGTGCCTTCGAGAATCCCGGACAGTTGCCCGTCTATGTCCTGGCCTGGACCACCACGCCCTGGACATTGCCCAGCAACACGGCCCTCTGTGTGGGTCCCCGCATTGACTACGTTGCCCTCAAGGGCAAGAACCCCTATAGCGGCCAGGAGGCCATCTATCTCATTGCTGAGCCCCGCATGAATGTCTATTTCCAGGCTGAGAAGGATGAGGAAGGACAGGAAAAGCCCCTTGAGATACTCTGGCGGGGCAAGGGTGCCGACCTCTGCGGTATCCGTTACGAGCAGCTCATGCCCTGGGTGAAACCCAGCGCGCTGGAGAATGGGGTAGTGGTAGAGAAGTCTGCCGAGGCTTTCCGCGTCATCCCTGGTGACTATGTCACGACCGAGGATGGTACGGGTATCGTACACATTGCACCTACCTTCGGTGCCGACGATGCCAAGGTGGCCAAGGATGCCGGCATACCCTCGCTCTTCATCCTGGACAAGGCTGGTGATACCCGCCCCATGGTGGATTTCACGGGTAAGTATTTCGTCAAGGAAGACATCGATGAGCAGTTCCTGGCTACCTGCGTCAATGAGAGCTACTGGAAGCACAGCGGTGACTACGTGAAGAATGCCTATGACCCACGCTTCAACCAGGATGGCAAGTACGACGAGAAGGCCGCCCAGAAGGAGATGGACCTCAACGTCATCCTCTGCATCGAGATGAAGGAGGAGGGTACGGCTTTCAAGATCGAGAAGCACGTACATAACTACCCCCATTGCTGGCGTACGGACAAGCCCGTCCTCTACTATCCCCTGGACAGTTGGTTCATCCGCACCACGGCCTGCAAGGACCGCATGGTGGAACTCAACAAGACCATCCAGTGGAAACCCGAGGCCACGGGTACGGGCCGTTTCGGCAAGTGGCTGGAGAACCTCAACGACTGGAACCTCTCCCGCTCACGTTATTGGGGTACCCCCCTGCCCATCTGGCGCAACCGTGAGACGAAGGAGGAAATCTGCATAGGCAGCGTGGCTGAACTCTACCAGGAGATAGAGAAGGCCGTGGCCGCCGGTGTCATGACGAGCAATCCCCTCAAGGACAAGGGTTTCGTGCCCGGTGACATGAGTCAGGAGAACTACGACCGCATTGACCTGCACCGTCCCTATGTGGATGACATCAAGTTGGTGGGCAGTCAGGGTGACGTGCTCACCCGAGAGCTGGACCTCATCGACGTGTGGTTTGACTCAGGTGCCATGCCCTACGCCCAGATACACTATCCCTTCGAGCACAAGGAAGATTTTGATGCCGGCAAGTGCTATCCCTCTGACTTCATTGCCGAGGGTGTCGATCAGACGCGTGGCTGGTTCTTCACGCTCCATGCCATTGCCACCATGGTCTTTGACAGCGTAGCTTTCAAGGCGGTCATCAGCAACGGTCTCGTGCTGGACAAGAATGGGGTCAAGATGTCCAAGCGTCTGGGCAATGTCATCAACCCCTTCCAGTGCATCGAGGACTTCGGTATTGACCCCGTACGCTGGTACATGGTGACCAATTCGGCTCCCTGGGACAACCTCTCCTTCGACCCCGAGGGTGTGAAGGGTGTCACGGCCGGTTTCTTCCTGAAGATACACCAGACCTACAGCGGCATCTTTGCTCCCTACGCCAATGGCGACAAGTGGAGCAACGAGGAACCCCTCGTACCCTATGCCGAGCGCAGCATCATGGACCGCTGGCTCGTGAGCAAGCTCCACAGCCTCGTCAAGGAGGTCGTGGCCTCGTTCAATGACTACGAACCCACCCGTGCCGGACGTGCCGTGCAGGAGTTTGTGGATAAGGAGTTCTCCAACTGGTATGTGCGCCTCAACAAGAAGCGTCTCTATGAGGATGGACTCTCTCAGGACAAGCTGGCGTGCTACCAGACGCTCCATGAGTGCCTCCTCACGCTCTCCAAACTCATGGCTCCCATCTCCCCCTTCTTCGCTGACCGTCTCTATCGCGACCTGACGCTGGGTGAGGGCTGCGAGAGTGTTCACCTGGACCGCTTCCCCGTGGCCGATGACTCCCTCATCGACGTGGCATTGGAGAAGAACATGGCCCTGGTACAGGATATCTGTACGCTGGCCCATTCGCTTCGCAAGAAGGAGGGTATCGGCGTGCGTCAGGCCCTGCAGCGCATCGCCATACCCGTCACCGACGGCAGCGTGCGCGAAGGTGTAGAACCCCTCAAGCAGCTCATTCTCGAAGAGGTGAACCTCAAGGATGTCGATTTCGTCGAGGGCCAGATGGTACAGAAGAGCATTAAGCCCAATTTCCGCGTCATGGGCAAGAAGTTCGGCAAGCAGATGAAGGCTGCCGCCGCCGTGGTGACGGCTTTCACCCAGGAGCAGATAGCCCAGCTGGAGAACGGTAGCCTGACCATCCAGGTGGAAGGTGCTGACTATGAACTGACCCGCGAGGATGTGGAAATCGCCGCCCAGGACATGCCCGGATGGAGCGTCACCTCGGACGGTTCTCTCACCGTGGCCCTCGACATCACGATCACTCCCGAACTCAAGGCAGAGGGTGTGGCCCGCGATGTGGTGCGCATGATACAGAACAGCCGCAAGCAGCAGAACTTCGAGTACAAGGATCATATCCTCGTCACCCTGCCCGATACCGAGGAGAACCGCAACATGCTGGCCATCCACAAGGCTTACGTGGCTTCGCAGGTTTGGGCCGATGAAATCGTGCTCGGTGAGGCATTTGAAGTAAAGAAAGTCTAAAAATCTCATACTATGGAAGAGAAGAAGCGCTACACGGACGAAGAACTCGAGGAGTTCCGTCAGTTGATTGAACAGAAATTGGCCATGGCACAGCGTGACTACGACAAGGTCATGGATGAGTTGACCAACCGCAACAGCAACGGGGTGGATGACACGTCACCTACTTTCCATGCGCTGGAAGAGGGTAGTTTTGCACAGTCCAAGGAGCAGCTCGTGTCCCTGGCCAACCGTACGCAGAAGTACATCCAGGGACTCAAGGCCGCCCTGGTGCGCATCGAGAAGCGTACCTACGGCATCTGCCGTGAGACGGGCAAACTCATTCCCAAGGAGCGCCTTCGTGCCGTACCCCATGCTACCCTCTGCATCGAGGTCAAGCAGAACAATAGAATTCACTGAGAATGAACAGAAAGCAGAAACAGGTATATTGGGCTGTGGGCATCGTCCTCCTGCTCCTCATCGTGGACCAGCTTGTCAAGGTCTATGTCAAGACGCATTTCGCGCTGGGCGAGGCCGTGCATGTCTTCGGTCTCGACTGGTGGCAACTGAAGTTCATCGAGAACGACGGTATGGCCTTCGGCATGGAGCTGGGACCCAAGCTGTTCCTCACGCTCTTCCGCATCATAGCGAGCTGTGCCGGTGCCTGGCTTATATGCCGCATGATATGGCGTGGCGTTTCCCACGGCCTGCTCCTTACCTGTGCCGCCATTCTGGCCGGTGCGCTGGGGAACATCGTCGATTGCATGTTCTACGGTCTCGTCTTCAGTCCTTCCACCTTCGACAGCGTGGCTTCGTGGGTCGGATTCGGACAGGGCTATGGCTCGTTCATGCAGGGCAGGGTGGTGGATATGTTCTATTTCCCCCTCTTCTCTTTCGACTGGCCCACGTGGGTGCCCTTTGTGGGCGGCACACCTTTCGAGTTCTTCAGCGCCATCTTCAATGTGGCGGACTCCTGCATCACGTGCGGTGTCTTCTCCCTCCTGTTCTTCTACCGCAAGGAACTGGACGGACATTTCAACGCTCACGGTGGGGAGGAAGTGACTCCGCAACCTTGAATAGAATAGTATGCACAGGACATTGACCTCTATCACTCTGGGTGCCGCACGTCGCTGGATGTGTGGCATCCTCTGTGTACTCCTTCTTGGTGCCTGCCAGCCTGATGTACCTTCCGGAATCCTGTCCGAAGATGACTTGGAAGAGGTGCTCTACGACTATCACCTGGCGCAGGGAGCGGCCGAGAACACCGGGGGCGATATGGAGACACAACGATACCTGTACATACAGTCCGTCTTCCAGAAGCATGGCATCACCGAGGCCGAATTTGATTCCAGCATGGTGTGGTATTCCTCCCGTCCTGACAAGTTGTACAAGATGTACCAGCGTTTGGGCGAACGCTACGCCACCGAGTCCCGTTCCCTGGGACTGGGCGTGAGCGAGACGGAACTCTATGCCAACATGTCTTCTGTGGGTGATACCGCCAATATCTGGTCGGGCAGCAGGATCCTTGTCCTGGAGTGCAACCGTACTGACAACCTGAGGATGCTCCACATCAAGGCCGATTCCACCTTTCTCCCCGGCGATGATTACAAGCTGAGTTTCTCTTCCAACCTCTTGGGTGACTGCCGTGAGGCATACGCTATGCTCAATGTCACCTACAAGGATGGCAAGACCTCTTCCAGTGTCATGCGCCTGATGTCTTCCCCGCGGGTCATGATGGACTTGCCCCAGCGCAAGGACTGTGAGGATTATGAGACGGAGCGCATCTGTATCACTTTCTACGTTCCTCTCAATCTACAGCGCGTAGTGAGCGGTTTCCTCTGCATCAGCAATCCTGCCCTGTTGCGCATGCACCGTGTGAAGACACCTGCTGCGGCTCCCAAGGATAGCGTTCAGACCCAGAAGGACAGTCTGGCCCTCGACTCGCTGGGCACCGACAGCCTCCATCCGGTTCCGTCACCCGACACGCTCCAGCGTCTCACGCCTGAGGAGATGCGCAACAGGAAGGTGGTGAAGAAGCAAATCAACATCACGGACGAACGTCCTATGGTGCGCCGCAGAGCCCGACAGCCACGGCAGCCTGTTCGCCGTACAGCCCCCACCATGAGATGATGCGCAAGGTAGCCGCCCACAGGATTGTCCTCCCCGACGGAGAGGTGCTGGGGAAGGAGGTCGTGACGCTCGATGAACGGGGACATGTCGTGGAGCACCACTCCCTGACGGGAGAGGAACCTGGGGTAGAGTGGTACTGCGGTACGTATGAGATACTGGCCGACAGAGGGCTCAACTCCGACTGGGAATGAGGACAATGACCCCCGAATGGGAATGAAGACGGTCAGGCGTCAGCTTTAAGGTAGATTAAGGTAATAGATTATTTATATTATATCAAAAGAATACGATTATGAACAAGGTTATCATTACCGTAGTAGGTAAAGACAACAAGGGCATCATAGCCCGCGTGTGTACCTATCTGGCTGAACACGAAGCCAACATCCTCGACATCTCGCAGACCATTGTGAGTGGTTACTTCAACATGATGATGATTGTGGATTTGGCTGACACCCATACTACCTTCGACCAGGTGCAGAGTGACCTCGGCGAACTGGGACATACCCTGGGACTTGAGGTGAAGTGCCAGCGGGAAGAGATCTTCGAGAAGATGCACCGCATCTGAGAGTTTTGCCAATGTGTCGGTGGGACACCTGTGTCCTGCCTTTACCCCTTCAACCGTAAACTGATGAATTTCAACATACAAGACATCGTACGTCCCAACATCCAGCGTCTGAAGCCTTACAGCTGCGCACGCGATGAGTTCAAGGGACGTCCTGCCAGGGTCTTCCTCGATGCCAACGAGAGTCCCTACAACCAACCCTACAACCGCTATCCTGACCCTTTGCAGGAGGAACTCAAGAAACTCCTCTCGGAGGTCAAGTGTGTGCCGGCCGACCAGATTTTCCTGGGCAATGGCAGCGACGAGGCCATCGACTTGGTCTATAGGGTATTCTGCCAGCCTGGTATCGACAACGTGGTGGCTATAGAGCCCACCTACGGCATGTATGGTGTCTGTGCCGACATCAACGACGTGGCCTACCGCACCGTACCTTTGGAGCCCGGCTACCGTCTCAATGCGGAGAAAGTCCTTGCGGCCACGGATGCACAGACCAAGGTCATCTGGCTCTGTACCCCCAACAATCCTACGGGCAATGCCCTGAACCGCACAGAGATAGAGAAGATACTCGACAACTTCCGCGGCATCGTCGTGGTGGATGAAGCCTATAGTGACTTCTCGGCCGAGCGTCCTTTCCGTGTTGATCTGGAGCGTTGGCCCCATCTCATCGTCCTCAACACCTTCAGCAAGGCGTGGGGCTGTGCTGCCATCCGCCTGGGCATGGCTTTCGCCTCGAAGGACATCATTGCCCTCTTCAACAAGGTGAAGTACCCCTACAACGTCAATGAGCTGACCCAGCAGAAGGCCATCGCCATGCTGCATGACCTCACCAAGGTCAACCTGTGGCTCGCAGCCATCCGTACCGAGCGTCCCAAACTTATGGCTGCCTTTGCGGAACTGTCCCTCTGCGAGGAGGTCTATCCCTCTGAGGCCAACTTCTTCCTGGCCCGTGTGACAGATGCCGACGTTATCTACAACTACCTCATAGAGTGTGGTATCGTGGTGCGCAACCGCACCCGTGTGGCTCTCTGTGGCAACTGCCTGCGCATCACGGTAGGTTCTCCCAACGAGAATACAGAGTTGCTGGCCGCCCTGCGCAAGTTCCGCGTCAATGGAGGGAAAGCATAGTCTCATAATGTTTATCCGAACATGAAAAAAGCATTGTTTATAGACCGCGACGGCACCATCCTCGTGGAGCCGGCCGACGAGCAGATAGACTCCTACGAGAAGTTCCGGTTTGTGCCGGGTGTCATCAGCGCGCTGCGCTTCCTGCGCCAGCACACGGACTATGAGTTCGTCATGGTGTCCAACCAGGACGGACTGGGTACCGACTCCTATCCTGAGTCCGACTTCTGGCCTACCCACCGCCTCATGCTCTCTGTCCTGGAGGGTGAAGGCGTGGTGTTCGATGACATCCTCATTGACCGCTCTTTCCCCGAAGATAACCTGCCTACGCGTAAGCCCGGCACGGGGATGCTCACCCGCTATCTCTCGGGAGACTATGACCTCAGCGCATGCTATGTCATCGGGGACCGCCAGACGGATGCCCAGTTGGCCGTGAACCTCGGTTGCAAGTCACTCATTCTCGGGGAGGACCTGGGATGGGATAAAATACGAGAGACGGTCTTTGCTGGAGAACGCCAGGCTGAGGTGCGGCGCACTACCCGCGAGACGGACATCCTCGTCCGTGTGAACCTCGACGGTCACGGCAAGAGTGACATCGCCACGGGACTGGGTTTCTTCGACCACATGCTGGAGCAGATAGCCAAGCACGGCCACATAGACCTCACGGTGTCCTGCCAGGGGGACCTTCATGTCGATGAGCACCACACCATTGAGGACACGGCGTTGGCCCTGGGTGAGTGTCTGCTCAAGGCTTTGGGCGACAAGCGTGGCATTGAACGCTACGGCTACTGCCTGCCTATGGACGACTGTCTCTGCCAGGTGGCACTCGACTTCGGTGGACGCCCCTGGCTGGTATGGGAGGCTGAGTTTCACCGTGAAAGGGTAGGGGAAATGCCCACCGAGATGTTCCTGCATTTCTTCAAGAGTCTGAGCGATGCAGCGCGGATGAACCTGCACGTGAAGGCGGAAGGGCAGAACGAACACCACAAAATCGAGGGTATCTTCAAGGCTCTGGCCCGTGCCATCCGCATGGCGGTGAAGCGCGACGTGGAGCATTTCACGCTGCCCAGCAGCAAGGGGACGTTGTAAGATGAGTCCCACGTATCCTTCTACCCTCCTGGCCCGTGCCGTCGAGGAGTTCAG
>CALZGT010000032.1 GCA_945787235.1 uncultured Prevotellaceae bacterium | reverse complement strand
CGCCTCTCTCGTTTCGGACAGCACATTCCCCAGGAGAAGGTCTATCTGCACATGGACAACACGTGCTATTTCCTGGGCGACACCCTCTGGTTTGCCGCCTATACCCGTACGACCCACAATGACCGGCCTTCGCAGCTGAGCGGCACGCTGTACGTGGAACTCTACAACCAGGATGGGTATCTCGTGGAACGGCAACTCATAGAGATGGTCAACGGACGGGGACATGGCAACTTCGAACTGAAGAAGGAATACTACGGAGGCTACTATGAACTCCGTGCCTACACCCGCTGGCAACTGAACTGGGGGTGCTTCCAGCACAAGAATGCCCGCGTCAGCCAGGAGTGGTTCCTGAGCCAGGAACTGCATGACCTGTACTACCGTGACTATGACAAACTCTACAGCCGTGTCTTTCCCGTCTATGATGCTCCCAGGAAAGAGGGGGAATACTACGAGGAGATGACGCTACGCCCCCTGCGCCGCTACTTCAAGCAAGAGCAGGATAAGCGCAAGCTCTCGGCCCGGCTCTATCCGGAGGGAGGGCATGCCGTGGCCGGACTGCCCTGCCGCGTGGCCTACGAGGTGACCTGGGAGGACGGTCAGCAGGCTGACTTGCAGGAGGGACCTTCCCGCGGTATCGTGGAGGTTATCCCGAAGAAAGGCGAGAAGTACGAAATGACCTTTACGGAGAAAAACGGGAAAAAGGTCACCGGCACACTCCCTGCACCCGATGAGGTGGGCGTGGCCCTGCAAGCTTCGCAGACCGATGAAACATGGACTTTCATGCTGCAACTATCGCCCGGACTCACTCCCGACTCCCTGGCCGTCACGCTCATGCACCAGGGGGTACTTCAGCATGCTTTCAACGTCAGGGAAGGCCGGCAGCAAATAGAAGTCCGCAAGGAGGAACTCCCAGAGGGTGTTTGCCAATTGACGGTCTTCGACGTGCAGGGACGCATCCTGGCAGACCGCCTATTCTTCAACATTCCCCCCGCCGGGGAAGGAGATGCCTCCTCAAGGAAACACTACGTGGAGGTAAGCATCACCGACTCCCTGGGCGGGCAGAAACTTCCTGTCGGCGAAACGGTACTGCGTCCCTACCAGCCCGTGTGCCTGGACATCCAGTCGGCCCCCTCTGCCACGCTCTCCATGGCAGTACGCGATATGGCCCACAGCGACCTGCTCCATGACAATGCAACACTGCGCACCGAGATGCTGCTCGCTTCGGAAATCAAGGGATTCGTAGCCAATCCACGGCAGTACTTCGAGAAGGATGACGAGGAGCACCGTCAGGCACTCGACCTCCTGATGATGATCCAGGGATGGCGGCGCTTCAACTGGCGCGAGATGGCTGTGCCGGGTACGTTCGAACTGTCACAGCAGGTGGAGCGTGCCCCCATCCTCACGGGACGCATCTACCCCAACCCGGAGGCTTCGCTCAGCGGTTACTCCGACCAGGAATTCATGACCATTGCCACCACGGCAGGGCTCTATGTCAACAATCCGGAAAAGACGGCGGAAGACCTCGCTGCCATCGAGACGGCCCTGCGCGGTGAACCGGACATGGAGATGAAGAACACGTTGCACCTGCTCACCGAGCACGAACTGCAGAGCAAGTACCCGGGACTCTCAGAGGGGAGCCAGGACAGCGTACACACCACCAACGCAGCCCGTTCGAAGGAGGAGGCCAACGTGGCGGAGAAGAAGGAGAAGCCCAGCAAGGAATTCCTGACGCACGTCGAACTGGTCTCCATCGACGGCAAGGATGCCCGTGTCGTGGAACAGATGACCAAGGATGGGAAGTTCAACATACAGTTGCCCGGATATTACGGAGCGGCCATCCTCTTCGTCAGCGCAGCGGACACCACCAGCCGCAGTTGGAAGAAGTCCAACCCCGTATGGATTCAGCAGATAGCCCTGGAGGAAGACCTTCCCGCCAGCCACCGCAACCGATTCCGTGTAGATCCCTCCCCCTATGTAGCACGCATCCACACTCCCTACCCCCGCTTTGTCCATCCCTACAACTACTACCAGACGGAACCGATGGACGTGGCCGACGAGGTGTTGAAGGCCATCCGCCTGCAGGACGGCACCACGCAGATGAAGGAAGTGCAGGTGGGAGCACGGCGCAACGGCATGAAGCGTTTCACGGACTCCATACCGACCTTTATCGTCGATGCCTACGAGGCTTACAACCATGCCCTGGACGCAGGCATGACGTTCACCTTCCCCGAGGACATTGCCCGAGCTTACGTGGGAGATTACGGACTGGAGTTTCCCTACCTCCACATCACGGAACCCGCATCCGGGAAGACACTGACGCACAGCAATATGGAGGTACGGTTCGGCTACGACCAGACCATGCGTGTCCTCAAAGGGTTGACCACCCATCCCGACTCCATCTACTTAGGGCGCAATCTGGCTTCCTTCAAGCCCTACGACATGTATGCACAGATTGTGGCCCACAAGACCTGTCAGGAACTACGCAAGTACTACCAGCTCACGCGGCTTGACCGCTATGTCATCTACACCGACTATCAGCCCCGCCTGTCAGGGGATGACCGCTACTACGGTTCGTTGCTTCCCAACACCCAGATTGCCGTCTATCCCTACGCCGACGGGTCGCAGCGTGTCTTCTACCGCGACCGCCGCTACGTGCAACTGGGCTATAACTACGCCGATGACTTCTACCACCCCGACTACCGCAACCTCCCGGCAGAGGCAAAACCCAAGGACTACCGTCGTACGCTCTACTGGAACCCGGCACTCCAGCTGGACGACCAGGGACATGCCACCATCCGGTTCTTCCACAACGGCAAGTCGGGACAGATCAGTGTGAGTGCCGAAGGCATGACCGACGAAGGCACGATGCTGGAAAGCGAATAAGACGCATCTATTCTGTATATTTTGACCTAACCAATTCACATTAACTATTATGAAAAAAACATTCCTTACCCTTCTGTTGGGCTTCTCCCTCCTTCCGGCAGGAGCCAAGAGCGTTGTCTTCACGCTGAAGGACGGCACGCTGGTCTATTACCTGCTGGGTGGCGAGGTAGCCCCCGTCATGCGCTTTGGCGATGAGGGCACCCTCACCATCAATGCCGACTCCTACGAGGTCAGCGGCATCAAGAACTTCTACATCTCTCAGACCGACGACCCCTCAGCCGTCGCCACGCCCCAGACCGCACGCCCCACCCTGGCCGGTGGCTTGTTCAGCGTGCATGCCGCAGCCGGAACCGCCGTGGCTGTCTTCAACCTGGGAGGTACACGCCAGGACATCCCCGTCACCCAACAGGGCGACACGGTCACCCTCGACCTCCACGCCCTGCCCAGAGACATATATATTATTAAGGTAGGAAAAGAAAGTTTCAAGATCAACAAGAAATGAGCACATCCATGAAAAGATACATATTCACACTCCTGGCCACACTGGCCTTCTGCTGCGCCTCAGCCCAGGACAAGCGTCCCGACACCCTCTGGTACCAGTATGACAACCGCTTCGTCGGCAACGAGGTCATCTCCATCGTAGGTTTCGACTCCATCACCTTCAACAAGACGGGCATGAAGCGCTACCGCACCAACGCCGATACGGGCAAGGTGTCGGCCCTCACCAAACTCTACCCCACCCAGCCAGGGTTCTTCTACTTCGGCACGCCGCAACGTCACCTCGTACACTCCTCCACCTATTCGGGAGTGGATTTCACCAAGGAGAGTTCACAGTTCTGCTTCCAGCGTTCCAAGGAGTCTGAGCATTTCGTCATCTTCTGGGAGAACGGCATGACGATGACGGCCAGTGGCAACATCACCTACGGAGGCTACACCGTCAACGTGAACAGCATGCTGAAGCAGGCAGAAAACATCTGGAAGGTCTATGTCGAAAACCTCGGTTTTCTGTCACCCGGGAAATCCACTACGGACAATGTCAAGATAGAGATGTTCATCGTCAAGCAGGCATGGAACGGGTCTGACTGGCGCGCCGACGGCAGTGGCACGGACGGCAAGTATTACACCTATTCAGGTTCCACCAAGTCAGAGAAGTCCATGAAGGTGGGTGTCTTCCACTGCACCCCGCGGGCGGCCACGGCACGCGGAGGCCACACCCTTGCCCATGAAATCGGGCACACGTTCCAGTACCTGGTAGGAGCCGACTCCAACGGAGCCAACGGCCTGAACTACGGTTTGGGAGAGGGACGTGACAACGAGTGGTGGGAGGACTGTGCCAACTGGCAGGCTTACAAGGTCTATCCCGAAAGGCAGTACAGCGACGGTGAGTACTACGAAGCATTCCTGCGTACCCACCACCTCAACATCCACCACGAGGACATCCGCTACAACAACTGTTTCTACCAGGACTACTGGTGCCAACTGCATGGCGCCAACACTGTGGCACGCATCTGGCGCGAGGCCAAGGCCAGCCTGAGGGAAGACCCCACGCAGGCTTACATGCGCCTGTTCGGTCTCAACGAAGAGACCTTCGGCAACGAGATGTACGATACCTTTGCCCACCTTACGTCCATGGACATCGAGGGCATACATGCGAACAGCCAGCAGAAGATAGGTCAGGAACCCCAGCGGCTTATCGAACCCTCCGAGGCCCTGCGCGACAAATACCTCGACGGTGACGGCCGCTACTGGGTCGTAGATCCTGCCTACTGTCCCCAGAACTACGGTTACAACGCCAACCCGCTCAAGGTTCCTGCGGCAGGTACCGTAGTGAAGGCCTCCTTCAAGGGACTGGCCGGAGCCGATGGCTATGCCAAGGTACGCACGCAGTATGCAGGCTGGCGCTACGGTCTCGTGGCCTATTGTGAGGACGGCACGCGTCTCTACTCCGCCACGGGAGCGGAGAAGGAAGGAGAGGTGAACCTGACCATCCCCGAAGGATGCACCCACCTGTGGTTCGTGGTGATGGGAGCCCCCACCACCTACTGGTCACATTCCTGGAGCAACGGCGTGGATGCCTCGTCCTTTGCCGGCAACGGCGAGCAGTGGCCCTACGCGGTGAAGTTCGAGGGAACGGATGCCAAGGGCGTATGCCGCACCTATGGGGAGTTTCCCGAGGATTATGAGCGCAAGGACACCACCGTGGTCATCGATGCCACACTGGCCTACAGCAGCAGCAACTACAGCTACACCACGGTGCAATATGACATGAATGCCATCAGCGAGGCACTCGGTCTCTCCACCGCCCAGCTCAAGACCATCAAGCGTAACGATGCCACCTCCAATCCCAGCGACATCCGCTTTGCCGGCATGAACGCCACGGGCACGACCCTGCGCTTCACCACCACTACGACAGACTCCAGCAACTCCATCTACGGCCATTGGTTCAACACCTCCGGCACGGTAGTGGAATGGGGCAGCAGTTCTGCCATCTATGCCAACTTCATGCCTGCCTCCTACCAGTGCAACGTGGGACAGAAACCAGGTGTCCTCACCAAGGGCAGGACGTACAAGATACGGCAGGCCATCGTCTATACGCACACCGACGGCAAGATGTACAAGGCCATCATGGAGGTACATCTCAAGATGTTGTAAACACGCATGGACATGACACGCCTTTCCGCCCTTGTCCTTTCCCTTTTCTGTCTGGCCGTCCCGGCGCAGGAGGTTCCCGATGACAGGCACCTCCCGTCGCTGGCCGACCTGATAGACACCCGTGTGGGTACGGCTGCTGCCGTGACCCGCAGCGCAGGCATCTTTGGCCGGGGCACGGAAGAGTATGCCCATACTCTGCCTGCAGTACTGGTGCCCTTCGGCATGAACTTCTGGACTCCTGAAACGCGGGCCACGGAGCGGAAAGGCGTGTGTCCCTACCTCTACAAGGACTCCCTGCTGCGTGGATTCCGCTGCTCCCACTGGATAGTGGGAGGCTGCACGCAGGACTATGGTTCGTTCACCCTCTCCCCCACCCGTCACGGCACGCCCCTGGCCTTCTCCCATAGCCAGGAGACAGCTCGTCCCTACTACTATGCCGTACAGCTGACTGACAAGGTGAAGGCTGAGATGACGGCTACGGAACGCTGCGGCATGCTGCGCTTCACCTTCTCCCATCCCGACTCGGCCTTCGTCCGGCTCACGGTCAACTCTGACGAGCAGCAGGGACGCATCTGGGTGGATAGTCTGCGGGGAGGGTGCATCATGGCCGAGAATCCCTGCCACAGGATATACCAGGGCCGCGGAGAACCCACAGGCACCAGCGGATGGCTGTGTATGACCTTTGACCAGCCACTCCTCGAATG
This sequence comes from uncultured Prevotellaceae bacterium, assembly GCA_945787235.1. GTDB lineage: Bacteria > Bacteroidota > Bacteroidia > Bacteroidales > Bacteroidaceae > Physcousia. The sequence continues at coordinate 8,827 of CALZGT010000032.1, read as the reverse complement.
GGGCATGGAGGACAGTCAGTCCCTCTGGCTGCATTTTGCCCCGGCCAGCGAGGTCTGCCTCAAGGCCGCCTGCTCCTTTACCGGTCCCGAGGGTGCCTTTGACAACCTGCGGTGCGAGATGCCGGCGTGGGATTTCGAGGCCGTGAAGGACTCCCTCCGACAGGTCTGGGAGAGGAAACTGGGACAGATTACCCTTGGGGACGGAAATGGGGAGGAAGGGATGACACAGGCGGAAAGGGAACGGCGGGCCCTGTTCTACGGTTCCCTCTACCGCTCGTCATTCCTGCCTCACAGGATTGACGATGCCGACGGGAAATATCCCCAGTTTGCCAACGGCAGCATCAGGGAGCCCGACACACAGCAGGGTGGGTCGCACTACTACGACGACTTCTCCACCTGGGACACGTTCCGGGCCCAGCACCCCCTGCTCGTCCTGCTCGAACCGCAGAGGAACGGGGAAATGATGCAGAGTCTGGTGCGCAAGTACGAACAGGGGGGATGGCTTCCCATCTTTCCCTGCTGGAACTCCTATACCGCGGCCATGATTGGGGATCACTGCACGTCCCTCTTTGCCGATGCCTGTGTCAAGGGGCTACGCAATTTCAACCGTCTCAAGGCCTACGAGGGTGCCCGTAGGAATGCCTTCGAACAACCCACCACCTACGCCGACTACTGCAACGGCATGGGACGACGTGCCCTGCCTTCCTACCTGACCTATGGCTACATCCCGCTGGAGGACAGCGTCAACGAGGCGTACCACAAGAACGAGCAGACATCGCGCACGCTGGAGTATGCCTACGATGACTTTGCCCTGGCGCAGATGGCCAGGAGCATCTTGGAGGATGCCTCCGTCAGCAGGGCAGAACTGGAAAGACACCACCTGAGCCGGAAACAGTTGAAAAGGGACTACCGCCTCCTCATGCAGCGGGCACGGAACTGGCAGCATGTCTTCAATCCCCACACGGGATGGGTGGGAGGACGGAAGGCGGACGGCACCTTTGCCGGGGAAGAGGAGGTGACCTACCTCAAGGAACCGGAAAAGCATCCCGGAACCACGCGCCTCACCCCCACGGCCTTCTCCACGTTCATCACGGAAGGTACGCCCGTTCACTACAGCTGGTTCGTACCCCATGACGTGAAGGGACTGGCCCGGCGCATGGGGGGCCGCAGTGCCATGGAAGCCCGACTGGACTCGATGTTCCAGCGGGGATGGTACTGGCATGGCAATGAACCTTGCCACCAGATAGCCTACCTATACAGTGCCATAGGCCGTCAGGACAAGACGGCCCGGGCCGTCACCCACCTCAGGGAGACAGAGTACCTGAACCTGCCCGGAGGACTGAGTGGCAACGATGATGCCGGACAGATGTCTGCCTGGTACCTCTTCTCGTCCCTCGGTTTCTATCCCCTGTGTCCCGGCACGCCCTTCTACTACCTGGGCCTGCCGGCCTTTCCCCACATCACCCTCCACCTGGACGGAGGCAGGACGTTTACCATCGTGACCAGGGAGGAGGAGGCAAAAGACACGAATCGGAGGAAAAAGAGAGACGGGCTTCCGCTTGTCAAGGAAGTCCGTCTGAACGGTAAGAAACTCCGTCGGCCGCGCATCCGTCATGCTGACATCGTGCGAGGCGGTACGCTGCAGTTCATCCTGCACCCCGTCAGCCCTTCTTCAGCACCTCGCGCAGATAGGCAGGAGTGAAGCCGAGGGTGCTCTGTGCCACCTCCTCAGGGGTGCCGCATGACAGCAATTTTCCCCCTCCGCGTCCCCCCTCGGGGCCCATGTCAATGAGGTAGTCAGCACTCTTGATGACATCCAGGTTGTGCTCGATGACCAGCACCGTGTTGCCCTTATCCACCAGACGGTTGATGACGCTGAGCAACTGGCGTATGTCATCGAAGTGCAGTCCTGTGGTGGGTTCGTCGAGGATGTAGAACGTACGCCCCGTGTCCCGCTTGGAGAGTTCTGTGGCCAGTTTCACGCGCTGGCTCTCGCCTCCCGACAACGTGGTACTGGGTTGTCCCAGTTTGAGATAACCGAGTCCCACCTCCTGCAGCACCTTGACCTTGTTGAGAATCTGGGGGATGTGTGCAAAGAACTCCACGGCCTGGTTGATGGTCATGTTCAGTACATCGGCAATGCTCTTGCCACGGTAGCGCACCTCCAGGGTCTCGCGGTTGTAACGCTTGCCCTGGCACTCGTCACAGGGCACATAGACATCGGGCAGGAAATTCATCTCAATGGTTCGGTAGCCGTTGCCCGCACAGACCTCACAGCGGCCTCCCTTTACGTTGAAGGAGAAGCGTCCGGGCTTGTAACCCCTGATTTTGGCTTCAGGCAACTGCACGAAGAGCTGGCGTATGTCGTTGAAGACACCCGTGTAGGTAGCGGGATTGGAACGGGGTGTCCTGCCTAAGGGACTCTGATCTACATCCACGACCTTGTCGATATGCTCGATGCCCAGGATGGCGTCGTAGGGCAGCGGGTCGCGCAGCGAGCGGTAGAAATGCTGTGAGAGGATGGGGTGCAGGGTGTCGTTGATGAGCGTGCTCTTCCCACTGCCGCTCACACCGGTGACGCAAATGAAACATCCCAGGGGGAAATCCACATCGACCCCTTGCAGGTTGTTGCCGGAAGCCCCGCGCAAGGAGAGCACCTGGCCGTTGCCCCTGCGTCGCACGGCGGGAATCTCTATCTTCAGCCGTCCGTTCAGGTAGTTGGAGGTAAGCGTGTCCTGCTGCAGCATGTCACGGTAGGTACCCTGAAACACCACCTCACCGCCCAGCCTTCCGGCACGGGGGCCCATATCGACGATGTAGTCGGCGTGTTCCATCATCTCCTGGTCATGTTCCACCACGATGACGGTGTTTCCTATGTCGCGCAGTGCCTTGAGCGAACGGATGAGGCGGCGGTTGTCGCGCTGGTGCAGACCGATGCTGGGTTCGTCGAGGATATACAGCACGTTGACCAGCTGGGAGCCGATCTGGGTGGCCAGTCGTATGCGCTGGCTCTCGCCTCCTGACAGGCTGACGCTGGTACGTGAGAGGGAGAGGTAGTCCAGTCCCACGTCAAGGAGGAAATGCAGGCGTGTGCATATCTCCTTGATGATTTCGGGGGCTATGAGCCGCTGCCTCTCGTCGAGCTTCTCGTCCAGGTGCTTCATCCACTGGTACAGTTCGGCGATGTCCATGTCAGCCAGTTCGGCGATGTTCTTGCCCGCGATGCGGAAGTAGAGCGATTCCTTGCGCAGACGCTGTCCCTGGCACACCGGGCATTTCACCATCCTCACCTGGCTTTCCTCTTCCTCCTTCTCCCCCTTGGCGGCATGGGCCGTCTCCTTGGTACGGGCTGCGGCCTTCAGCATGAGTTCTTCCTCGAAGTCCTCCTCCTCACCGTGTACCTCCTTGCCACCCACCATCGTGACATAACCCAGTCCATGGCAGTGCGGACACGCCCCCTGGGGAGAGTTGAAGGAGAAGTCGTGGGGGGCAGGTTCGCGGTAGGCAATGCCGCTGGTCGGGCACATCAGGTGACGGCTGTAGTGCCGTGCCTCGCCGGAATCCACATCGAAGACCAGCATTTCGCCGTCTCCCTGCTTCAGGGCCTGTGCCACGCTGCCCTGCAGGCGGCGGTCATCCTTGTCGCGGATAACGAGGCGGTCTATGATGACCTCAATGTCATGGTTGCGGTAGCGATCTACCTTCATGCCCGGCGTCACCTCCTGGATGGCTCCATCCACCCGGGCATAGAGGAATCCTTTGCGCTGTATGGACTCGAAGAGTTCGCGGTAGTGTCCCTTGCGGTTCTTGACCAGCGGTGCCATGAGATAGACCTTGCGACCCTCATAGCGTTCAAAGAGCAATTCAAGGAGTTGTTCCTCGGTGTATTTCACCATGCGCTCCCCCGTCAGGTAACTGTAAGCCTGTCCCGCCCGTGCAAAGAGCAGGCGCAGGTAGTCATACACCTCGGTCGTGGTGCCCACGGTACTCCTCGGGTTCTTGTTGGTGGTCTTCTGTTCGATGCTGATGACGGGTGACAGTCCGGTAATCTTATCCACGTCGGGCCGCTCCAGGTTGCCCAGGAAGTTGCGGGCATAGGCAGAAAAGGTCTCTATGTACCTGCGCTGTCCCTCGGCAAAGAGCGTGTCGAAGGCCAGACTGGACTTGCCGCTTCCGCTCAGTCCCGTGATGACGGTCAGGGTGTGGCGCGGTATCTCCACATCAACGTTCTTCAGGTTGTGCACGCGGGCACCATATACATGTATCATGGCTCCTCCCCTCCCCCGTTGGCTCCGTTGTCATATCCTGTCAGCACGTTCACGTCCTTGCGGATGCTGTACTTGTGTCCGTCGGCTCCCTGGGCCGACACCACCACGAAATACACGCCGTCCCTCACCTTGCGTCCCTTCCAGGTGCCGTCCCATCCGTCCTTCTCGCGGTCGGGGTTGGTCCAGGAATAGATTTTCTGTCCCCAGCGGTTGAAGATGGTAGCCTTGAAGGACACGATGCTCTGGAACTCGGGCTTGGCGTTGTAGATGTCGTTGTAGCCGTCACCGTTGGGCGAGAAGGCATTGGGCATCTCCAGTTTCGATTCGCTGATGGACACCGTGAAGGGTGCCTCCTCGCCTTCCTCGGGCCACTGGATGGTGTCACCGGCCAGGGTGAAGGTGGCATAGAGTTGTACCAGGAAGGAACCGCTCTGCGTGAACGTATAGTCCAGTTCCTCCTCAAAGCGGTGCAGCAGCACCTTGGAGGGGTCATCGGCCTTCCATACCTTCCATTCGTAACGCGCCTGGTAGTCGCCCAATTCCTGGGGATTGGCCTTGAAATGGGCCTTCAGGGGTGCATTCTGCGAGGTAGAGGCATCACTGGTCTCCTCGCCCGTCGTGGTGGTGTAGAGTGCCTCGGGGGCACACCATTGTGCCTGTAGCGGAAAGGCCCACAGGAGACTGAGGAGAAGAACGAGAACATGTTTCATCATTGACTGTGATATTAATAAGGAATTATACGCATCAAGAACATTTGCCAGAAGGGGGGGGGACAGGGATGAGAGGGCATGCGGAAACGGCGTGTGTGCCTCTCTTTCCTGCCCTTTTGGTAGCCTATCTCCCACATTTTTCTGCAAAAATAGCAAATTCTTGTGACTTAGCGTCCAAATCCTAACGATAATTTTTGTTTTTAACTCAACTTGCTGTAACTTTGCATCGATTTTTGTTGAAACATAAAACAATGATGCAAATGAAATTCTCTTTAAGGATACTCCTGGCAGCCCTGGGGATTACCCTCTCGCTCAACCTTTCCGCCCAGCAGCGGACACATCAGGTACAACCCGGCGAAACGGTATTTGCCATAGCCCGTAAATACCAGGTCAGTCCGCAGGACATCCTCAGGCTTAATCCTTCCATCGGAAACGGTGACCGTATTACGGCAGGCCAGACACTCGTCCTCCCCACCCGGGAAAAACCCTCAAACCTCCAGCCGGCACAACCCGTGCAGCAGCTACAGCAGGTGCAGCAGCCACAGCAGCCCTCCGCACCGCAGCAGCAGGTGAACGGCGGTTTCCTGAATTCGGGCTGCAAGGAGATGTACCGCATCCAGAAGAAGGACAACCTGTACCGCATCGCCTTGCGGTTCGGCGTGCCCATCGAGGAAATCTGTGCCGCCAATCCGGGGCTGACCCCCGACTCCAAACTCAAGAAGAACGAATGGCTCTGCATCCCCTTCTCCCGTGCCGAACGGCAGGCGGAGGCCGAACGGCAGGCCGCCCTCAGGGCACAGGAGGCCGAGCGGGCACGTCAGGAAGCGGCTGCACAGGAGGCGGCCCGCAAGAAGAGCACCAGGCAGCACCTTAACGTGGGGGTCATCCTTCCGCTCAAGGCCGGTGGGGACAAGGGTAGCAAGATGATTGAGTTCTACCGCGGACTTCTGATGGCCGCTGACAGCGTGAAACAGCAAGGTACCTCCGTAGATATCTACACCTACCACAGCGGCAGCACGGCAGCCGAGATGCGCACCATCCTGTCCCAACCCAAGATGCAGGAAATGGACATGATTTTCGGACCGCTGGAGCCGGCACAGGCAGCCAGTCTCAACGCCTTCTGCAAGGAACACAAGATACGGCTCGTCACCCCCTTCTCTACGACCAACTCCTACAGCCAGGACAATCCCTACGCCTACCTGGCCTCCATCACCAGTGAGGCGGCCCGCCAGGTGGCAGTGGATAAGGTGCTGGGGCTCTTCCCCCGCCACAACGTCATCATCCTCTCGACCAACCATGCCGATGGACGGGGGACGCAGTTCACGGCTGAACTCCGGACTGGATTGTCGGCACGTAACCAGACATCCCATACGCTCAACATCGATGCCGACGAGGATGCTTTCCTGGCTGCCATGAGCCGTACGCAGACCAACCTCATCGTGCCTGATGCCTCCAGCCTCAGTGTCACCAGCCAGATGGCACGCCGCCTGAAGGCCTTCAAGCAGGAACACCCTGAGTTCAGACTTGCTATGCTGGGCTATCCCGAGTGGCCTACCTATACCAGCAGCCTGCGCAGCATCTTCCACGAACTGGACACATACGCCTACACCACCTTCTACCGTGACCCCAATGCCGCCCGTGTCCGTCAGTTCGAGAACCGCTTTGCCCAGCATTTCGGCCAGGAGATGGCACGTACCTTCCCCCGCTACGGTCTCTTCGGTTTCGACCTGGCCTATTACTTCATGAACGGTGTTTCCCGCCTGGGCGACTTCTTCGAGGAGAAGCAGCACAACCTGAACTACCGCATGCTCCAGCACGGGTTCTCGTTCGAGCAGGTCAATGCCGATGCCCCGCGTATCAACAGGCAACTCATGCTCATACACTATACCCCCGAACAGAAAGTTGAAATCATCAAGTAAGTGATGACGTACCACAAGCATTTCTTTCTGACGCTCCTGCTGGGTATGGGGCTTTCGGCCTCAGCCCAGGTGGGTCAACTGCGCAACAATTTTGCCATCGGTGTGAACGGGGGCGTGGTGATGGACAAGATCAGTTTCGACCCCACCATCAAGCAGGTGTTCAAACCAGGACCTTCCTTCGGCATCACGGCACGCTATACCTGCGAGAAGTACTTCAACCTTGTCTGTGCCATACAGGCAGAAATCAACTATGCACAGATGGGATGGAAGGAACTCATCGAGACAAGTACCGACACGTACGAGCGCCACATCAACTACCTCCAGGTGCCCTTGCTGGCACGTCTGGGCATAGGCAAGGAGAAAAGGGGTGTCATGGGCTACTTCATCCTGGGTCCCCAGTTGGGATTCTGCCTGGGAGACAAGGAGAAGCGGGGAGGCGAATGGAGCGAGACAAACCTCCACCTGCGTCCCAACTACGTCATCCAGCAGTATGACCTTCCCATCCAGCGTAAGTTCGACTACGGCATCACAGGTGGCCTGGGTCTGGAGGTCAGTACCGCCATCGGCCATTTCATGCTGGAGGGTCGCTACTACTTCGGCCTCTCCGACATCTTCAACAACGGCAAGGCCGACAAATTCGGGCGTTCTGCACATGGAGCCATCGTGGCGAAAGTAACGTATCTGGTGGACGTCGGCAGGAAGAAATGAGAAACGTAAGTTCGATGTATTCAAGAACAATTAACAATTAACAATGGGCTGCGCAGTGTGTCTTCGCGCAGCCCATTGTTAATTAGTTCGGCAGGTTTACCTCAGTCTGTCAAGGCTCCTCACCAGCAACTCATCCCGCAGGATGGCACGGAAGGCCAGGTAGCCCAGGATGACTGCCACGATGGGTAGGGCAGCCCATACCGTGGGACGGAACCCTATGCAGGGACTGTCACCCCTCAGTGCGATGTAGATGAACACAACCGCCACCAAATAGTACAGTATCAGCACTATGAGTCCGAAGTTGAGAAGCCTCATCTGCAGGGCACGCTTCTTGAAGAGGAAGATGTCAAACATGAGGATGCTGGCCACCAGTGTGAGAAGGGTGAAAAGTACAGGCCAAGGCATGATGAGGTGACGTATGCCATCTTCCTCCTGACGGCTCACCCAGAGGTTGTAGAGGGTGTCAGAGGTTCCGTCTTGCAGGTCAAGATAACCCACGGGATTGCACATGCACAGCACGATGCATGCTATGCAGAGCAGCAGGTATATGGTCTGAATGCGCTGTATCATACCTTCTCAGATTAGTCCATCATGTCATTTTCGCGGTTGGGATTCCGGAAATAGACCTTTCCTTCTATGAATTCCTGTGTGGCAATGAGGGTGGGTTTGGGCATACGCTCGTAGAAGCGCGAGATTTCTATCTGTTCGCGGTTCTCGAAGGTCTCCTCCAGACTGTCACCCCGTGTAGCAAACTCATTGAGTTTCTTGCCCAGCTCATTCTTGATGTCTGCGCTGATCTGGTTGGCACGCTTGCCGATGATGGCCACACTCTCGTAGATGTTGCCGGTCTGGTCACAAAGGTTCATCACGTCACGGGTCACCGTGTTGGTGGGTGCATTACTCTTCTTGTAGTCCATATTTCGTTGTATTTAGTTTATTGTTTTTGAAAGGATTATTGATTATTGGTTATTGGTTATAGGTTATTGGTTATCGAAGGGGTTAGAGTGCATGTCCCGTTGTCTTCGGGTTATGGTTCTCATCCACTATTGAGCAGCCATGAACTATAACCTCAAAAAACATAACCCTTTTGATACCCCATAACCTATAACCTCTAACTTGCGAAGCTTGATGAGACGTATTTCGAATAACTTTTCGATAACCTATAAACTATAAACTTATCTTATCTGGTTTTCCGCATTCTTGAAGATGCGCTTGGCCTCTG
>CALZGT010000031.1 GCA_945787235.1 uncultured Prevotellaceae bacterium | reverse complement strand
CCTCGAAAGGTCGGTGTGGTGGCTGTAAACCACTTCAAGCAGAACTTCCGCGATGGTGGCTGGCTCGACAACGGGCTGCACCCCTGGAAACGGACACGCCGCCAAGAGGGCACAGGAACCAATGCAAGCCGTGGGCCTTTGCTTTCTGGTCGTGAACACCTCATGAAATCGATCCAGGCATCAACCTCTCCGCAGAGGACAGTGGACAGGTCACTGTCCCGCCTGACTGGTCATTTCACAATCCTCTTCTTCCCTGTTGTTACCACCACACCAGGTTTCATGTCACTGGCGACCTTTGTTCCCGAAAGTGAGTATTCCGGGCTGTCTGTCCTCGTGGCATCGGCTTTTACATTGACAGTGGAAGTCATGATGCCTTCGAGCTCAGCGATAAACTTGTCGATGACTTCCTTCTTGACATGCTGCATCACTACCACATGGGAGAGGTTGCCGCCGAAGCGTTCGTCGTAGCTGTTGGCAAGATTGTATTTCGACACTATCTCGTCGTCGGGACGCTTAAAAAACACCGTGTTGCTGTATTTGTTGTTCCAGCAAGGCCATCCTATACGGGTGAGTTCCGACACGAGGTAGGCTGTATTCTTCATTATTGCCGTGGCTTGTTCTGTCCAGCCTTTTATGCCTACGGTCTTAAGCAGCCACCAGAATTTCAGTGGTTCGACACCCGAACGCGAACAGTTTATCATACGCATGTTTGCGTTGAGATAAGCCACGTCGAAGGAGTTCTGATTATCATATACCTCGCGTGAGGTGATAAACAGGCCGCAGGGACTGTCGATGCCAAAGAACTTGTGTCCGCTGATGGAAATGGACTGATAGTTGGCAACCTTTTGGTTTACGAGGTCCTTGTATTCGGTGAAGGGGAGATAGCCTCCAAACAGGGCAGCGTCGATATGTCTGTACACTTCCATCTCAGGATATTTTTCGAGTATCTTGTTGAGCGCTGTCTGGTCGTCGATAGCTCCCTTAAAGGTGGATCCCATTGCGTAGATCATAAGGCACGGACGTGTGGGGTCGAGCACTTTCTCAAACTCTTCGGGAATCATCTGCCCGTTCTCGTTGCTCTTTACCATGCACACATCGAGATTCTGCAGGTCGCAAAGGCGGTAGTTGCTGTAGTGGGCTTCGTCAGAAACGTATGCTATAGGCATCTTGCCTGTCTTGTTCCTCAGATAGTTCACGCCGAAATACAAGCCATGGTTGTTGCCATCGGTGCCGCTCATGGTGACCAGTCCCCATAGATTGTCGAGGTCGAAACCATACAAAGGGGCAAAACTCTCTATCACCTCGCGTTCAAACTTCAGTGAAGACAATGTGGAAGGATTTCCAAACGGGTCGCCGGCATTGTTGATAAGGATATTCTCCATCTTGTTTTGGGTGTACCAGTCATAGAAACTGTCGAGTTTGCTGTCGTAGTTGCCAGGATAGCCCAAGGCATTAGGCCGTTCTACCTTGCATTGCTTTACCCACTCGTCGAGCTCAGGATGTCCCGAGGGCACCACATTTTCACTTTGTGCAAAGACGTTGATGCCGGAACTGAACAGCATCAACATCATAGTCGTAATTGTCGTCGTAATACGATTTTTCATAATAGTCATATAATAGAACCTACCTTAAAACTTCCAGTCACCTATTGTCCGGCGTTCGGGATCGAAGTTTATTCCTACTTTCACTACGGGCAGGCCGGAGAGGGCAAACTTCGAGGCGTAGTCCTTAAGGTCTATCTGCTTCATTGCAGCCTGGGCTGACATATTGAGCTTTAACTCGAACAAATATAGGGCCTTGGCGGTTTTCATCACAATATCCACACGCCCAGTAGGTGTATGTACCTCCACATCCACATATCTTCCGAAAAGCGAGAAGATGACGTAGAGCAACTGCTGGTAATGACCTTCGGAATTGGCGTTGTCGCAATAAGGCACAGTGAGGAGATAAGCCTGCAGCAGGCGGAACATCTCGTCGAGGTCTTCTTTGTTTAAAGCCAGATACATCTTTGCTATGGTAGTATTTCCCGCTTCCTTACGCATGCTGACATAGTTGGGCAGGAGGCTATCCATCAGCCCTATACGAATCTCTCCATTGGGAATGTCGAGAGTGTATAGAAGCGAAGTGCTGTCGTAGTCCTTTATGGTCACATAGCCGCTCTGATAAAGCAACGGCGTGATGGAAGCCATATTTTCAGTCGGTGCATCGAAGTCAGAGGCAAGGGCCTGCATGTTACTGATGTCTGCAGGCACGACATCAAACTTCCTCAGCATCTCGATAAGATAGGTAGGGGTGCCCGATGCGAACCAATAATTATTAATGCGATTTCTTGCAAAGGCGTTGAGAAGGCTGAAGGGATTGAAGATGTCGGGCGAAGGCCATGCGAAGTGATAGCCGTCGTACTGCTTTGCAAGCTGCCTTACAGTCTCTTCATTCGTCCATTTGTTGGCGTTTGCCAAACGTTCGATATAGTCATATGCTTGCGTCATCATTTCTTCCTTCGTTATTCCGCAAACAGCAGCATACTCCTCGTCCATGCTGATATTCATCAGGTTGTTAAGCTCACTAAATATGCTGAGCTGCGAAAACTTTGTTATACCGGTAAGGAAGACAAACTGCAGATATGGGTCGGAGGCCTTCAACGGAGAGTAGAAATTACGCATCACATTGCGGAGCACAGGCAACATTTTCTCCTCATGTACAACGTCAAGTAGAGGAGCGTCATACTCGTCGATAAGTATGACCACTTTCTTGCCAGTCTTTTCATATGCTGCCTGTATCAATGCAGTGAAACGGTCATTGTTGTCTGTAGCAGGATTGGTTATTCCATATTTACCCTCATATTCCGCAAGGCGATTGCCAAGATATCGTTCCAGCTGATCCTTCTCCATGTGCTTACCCAAACTCATGTCAAAGCGCAGAACAGGATATACAGTCCACTCCTTCTCCACAGTCTCTATGAAAAGTCCCTTAAACAAGTCCTTTCGTCCCTCGAAATACGCCTGAAGTGTAGATACAAGCAATGACTTGCCGAACCGCCTTGGACGGCTCAGGAAAATATACTTGCTGAGGTGTATCATGTTCCAGATATACTCAGTCTTGTCTATGTAAAGACAGTCAAGGTCTATCACCTCAGAGAATGTCTGTATGCCCACGGGCAATCGTTTCAGTCGTTTCGATTCCATATCCGCAAAACAATTTATGTCACAATGACATTTATTCGTCGGCAAAGTTACAAAAAACTTTGGAATTCGCTTGTTTATCAAGGAAAAAAATGATTAATAAAGAAAAAAGTAATCATAGGTCGAGTAGAGCGAGGGAGTTTCACCCTCACCCTCTCACAGAACCGTGCGTGAAAGTCTCCCCTCACACGGCTCTTCACACTCAACGCTTTGTGCATAGACATAATCTGGAGGCCTGACCTCTCTGCCAATGATAGAGAAGGCCAGGGGGCAGAAACCTGTCCCCTGGCCCTCGTTGGTCATCATTGTTCAATCAGTATTTCTTCTTCACCCCTCCCACGACATATATGCCGCTGCGGTCGGGCTGTCCCTGCAGCTTCACGCCATCGAGCGTGTAGATGCCGTCCTTGTCCTGCCCGGAAGCAGTAATGCCGGCGATGCCATCTGCCACGTCCTTGATGACGAGGATGCCCTCTGCAAGGCGCGTGGTGTCCCACTCGTACCTGGGGTCGAGGTCGAGGACGAGGTTCTCACCCAGTACAATCTGCCGGGCCGCGATGAGGGTCAGTTCCGTGCCGGAAGCCAGGGGCGTGTCGAGGTCCTTGACCACCACGCGGAGCGTGCCGTTCAGTTTCAGGGTACCAATGCCCGTGAACTTGCTGTAGAGGCGGGCACTGCTCACGTAGGTCTGCATGATACCGTTCACCGTGACATCCTTGTCCGAGAACTGCAGGTTACCCTGGGAATTGTTCTCCGTGATACCGCTGCGGAGCGTACCACCGGCGGCCACCGTCACGTTGCTGTTGCCCAGGACACCCTTGCCCGAGAGCGTGGCTCCCTTGGCTACCTGGAGTGCGCCGGTACCGAACATGGCCTCCTTGCCCGTGCTGTTGAGACAGAGTTCTCCGCCGCTCACCTTGGCAGCAGCACTGAAAGAGCCCGTTCCCTTGTGGGTCATCTTACACGTACCTATTTTTATAATAGAAGTCTTGCGATTGGCATCACGGTCGGTGAAGCTACCCTCGAAGACGAAATCATGATCCTGACTGTTGCCAATCTGGTAGGTAGCCGTACCCGTAGGAGCGGCCTGACTCTTGAAGTCGCAACCCGAATTGGTGAGGTCACCCTTGCCCGTCACGGCTCCTATGGTCCAGGTACGTCCGGGGACGTTGGCCACACCGCATCCCTCAGCAATGTCGAGGGTGGCACCGGGAGCTGCCGTGGTCATGTCCAGGGGCAGCCAGATGTTCTTGGTGGTGTGAAGGATGGTACCCTGGAAGTCACTCCAGTCACCTGTGAGGCGCACGCGGCTCACCGTGTTGCGGGGTATGATGTTCAGTTTGCCCTCGCCCGTCACCTTGTTGCGGTACTCGGTGTAGTTGCTGTAGGAGAGGTTCCAGCAGCAGGTCTTTCCCTTGGCCACGGAGATGGCATGGGTGGTGTTCTGCCCATCATCCCAGATGGTGCTGTTGCCCGTCACCTCGATGGCCTTGGGCTGTGCACCGCCGGCCAGGGCCACGCCACCTGACGAGAGGGAGAGGAGGCTGAGACTGGCATTGGACGCATTGAGGAAGAGCGTGCCGGCTCCCTTCTTGCTGAGGAGCGTTCCGCTGAAGGAAGCCTCCATCTTGAAGTCCTTGGCATTGTTCAGGACACCACCCTCGTCACTCTTCAGGGTGATGGGAGACCCCATCTGTACGGCCTCCGTAGTGTTGAGTTCGGCCCCATTCTGCATGACGAACAAGCCCGCTTTGGTCACACCGCCCAGGTTGCCCGTCTCGACAAACTCGTTGCTGAGCTGGCTTACACTCACCACACCGCCGTTGAGTTCGTTGCCGCCAGTGTAGAGGTTGTTGCCCTTCATAGTCACCTTGCCGCTGCCTTCCTTGATGAAACGGGCCTCACCGTCTATGCCGCCCTCCCCCTGGAAGGTGTAGGCCACCCCGGTGTTGTTCACCGTGAAGGTGTGGGGCATCACACTGCCCGACACGCTGACCGTCTTGAGGGGAGCCTCATCATCGAAGAGCACGTCATCGCCGGAAACGAAAACAGTGGTCTCACCCTCTCCCACGGCAAAGCTCTCCGTGTCGCCCAGGTCCCAGGTACCTGCCGTACCCGTCCAGCGTACCGTAGCAGCATCGCGCATTCCGAAGATTTCGAGGATGAGTTTTCCATCCTCCAGCGTGAGTTTCTTCTTGGACGTGTCGAGTCCTTCGAGGACGATGTCCTCCAGGTTGCCGTTCAGCTCACCCGTCACCTGTCCTATGACATAGCGTCCGGGCGTCATCGTCTTCTCACCTTCCTTCGGGTGACCCACCAGTTGCACCACGGGGCTGAGGTAGGTAGGACCTCCCTTTATCCATGCCTGTGAGGTCTTGGTCTCGAGGGTGAGGTTGCCGGTGATGACCTGGTCGGCCGTAAGGTCCTCGGCATAGAGGTCGAGGAGCAGGCGCGAACCGAATCCCAGGGTGAGTTCGCCCGTGGTGACGGTACCCTTGGTATCCTCGCCACCGGGACGCAGCTGGCTGGCATAGCTCGTGCGGATGCTCAGGAACTCACCGCCTTGGCTGTTGAGTTCGGCAAAACGGTTGAGCCACAGGGGCGACTGCTTCATGGTGCCGTCGAAATTCAACACACCGGCCCAGATGTCGGTAGCTCCCGTGTGGTGGAAATCGGCCTTGGGGAGGGTGAGGGTGCCGTCACCCTGCTTCACCAGACGGGCCTCGCCGGCCAGTCCACCACCCGTCACCTGGCAGGTGTAGTATGTATAGGTTATCTTGGTATTCTGCGTAGCACACTCACTGGGCGCAGAACCCTGCACCCAACTGGGCACGTTGAAGATGAGGGCATGAGGCTGAGCCCCTTCCTCAAGGGTGATGCCAGCATCAGCCGAGGGACAGACGATGACATCCTTGCCATCGAGGGCAGGAGTGATGCTGCCACCGTCCGTCACCTCCTCACGTCCGCTCAGGGTGAGTGGGGGTGGGGGTACGGTGATGCCGTCGGTCTTGCCCAGGAAATAGCTGACATGGGGAGGCTGGTTGTAGCCGCACATCTGCCACACCATGGCGTTGCGGTACTGGTGGTCATACCAGAGGGAGTAGATGCGATGGGAGGTATAGACGGGCGTGCTGTAGATGCGCACCTGGTTGTCGGCCGTACGCATGATGATTTCCTCGCGCCAGTCGCCCAGGATGTCACCCTGGTAGCAGGGAGTACCCTTGGTGTCATTGTTGGTGAGCGAGCCCTCACAGGTGTAGATGGGTGACCACGAACCATACTTGGCCACCACGCCTTCGGTGTTCTTTCCGTTGAGGTAGTTAAAGGTCTCAGAGACGAGGTCGCCGTCCCAATAGATACGGAAGTTGCTGTTCACACCCGTGGCGCTGAGACCTTCCAAGGCCCCGTTGGTCACGGTACTGATGTCGCCCCAAGCCGTTCCCATGCCTCCGGGAAAGGACTCTGTGAAGTTGTCGGCAATGGCGCGCCCCACATCCTTGCCCACATGGAGCGTGGAGGCATAGACCTTGCTGGTGGTGGCATCACGGTAGTTGAAGCCCTGGCTGTCCTCGTTGCAGGCAAACTGCTCCTGCCCGTGGACGTAGGGGTTGAGGTCACCGCAGTGCTGGGCATCGCCGTGCCCGAAGCCGGTGGTGGAGAGTCCCTTGCCGTTGTCATCGATGACCATGGAACCGAAGACTATCTCGTCGCGACCATCCCAATCGACATCGGCAATGGCATAGTTGTGGTAGCCCTGTCCCTTCCACGGACCGTTGGTGTTGTTGTACCACTTCCAGCGCTGCTTCAGCGTATGGGTGGTGGGATCGACATCGAGGGCCACCATCTTGTGGCGGGTGTATATGCCGCGCGCCAGGAAGATGCTGGGCTTGCGGCCGTCCAGGTAGGGAGCTCCGAAGAAGAACTTGCTGCAACGGTGGCCATAGCCATCGCCCCAGGCTTTCTTCAGGTCGGTCTCACCGGCCTCCAGGCGGGCCAAGGGGAAGTCGATGCACTGATAGACCTCACCTGTCTGGCCGTTGCAATAGACGAGGAACTCCTTGCCGTCATGGATGAACCAGTTGACACCGCCTCCCGTAGCTGCACGGTAGTTGGTCCAGGCCGACCCGTTCTTGCCGTTGGCACCGATGGTATAGGTGGAGCCATCGGCATAGTGTATGGTGGAGCCCTCGGCCAGGCGCATCACCACCTCTGCCTTGCCGTCCATGTCCCAGTCGTAGCCCACGATGTTCTGTTCGTTGTTCTGGAAGTCACCCATGTTGGGACCGCAGTTCACCCACCACAGGCGCGTGCCGTCGAGCTTGAAGCACTCGAAGATGCTGTACTCGCCCGTCACCGTGCCTCCCACCGTGGGACCGGCCTTGGGGTAGGACTGCTGCATCTCGCTAAGGTTGTCGAACTTCATCAGTATCTCCAGTTCTCCGTCACCATCCACGTCAGCACAGCAGGCATCGTTAGGCACCAGGGTACTGAGGATGCCTTCATGCTTCAGTTTGATGTCCATGTAGCTGCTGCCCCACACCGTGGCGGGCTTGGAGGCTTCCTGTTCCACGCCACGCACCACAGCCTTCACGGTATAGGTGCTGGAGGTGGAACCCGTCTTGTCCTGGTAGTTGGAGACGCTGAGAGGCTCAGCGTTGAGTTTCTCTCCGTCACGATAGACGTTGTAGGTCACGTCGTAGTACTCCGTGGCCTGGATGCGCCAGCTCAGATAGACACCCGTGCCGGACTTCATAGCCACCAGGCCGCGGTCGAGTTGGTCGGTGACGCGCTGGGCACAGAGGGGCGTGACTGCCAGGGCGGCAGCCAGTACCCACATCATTCTTTTCTTGTTCATTCAGTCAGTTATTTAGGTTAGTAATATTTTGTCTTACGGTAGGTTCTATAAATTAGCTTAATGGTAATTAATAGAACCTACCTCACAGCATTTCGGGCAGTTGGTAGAGCTTCGTGCCATTGCTGCCCTTGATGAGGATGGTGTAATCCCGGAGCGGCATTTCCTCCAGGGCGGCCTTCACCTCAGCTACATCGGCAAAGCAACGCCACTCCGTGTCAGCCTCTGCCAGGGGGGCATCTGCCTGTCCGACAGATACCTCGTCCAGGGCCCGCTGGAACTCCCCGCCCACCAGCCATACCTTCTTCATTCCATCGGCAGCGAGTTGCCGTATGAGCCGGCAATGCTCACTGAGGCTGTCAGCTCCCAGTTCGCGCATATCGCCCAGGATGACCATCTTGCGGGGCACGTCCATCATGCCGAAGTTGGTCAGGGCAGCCTGCATGGAGGAGGGGTTGGCGTTGTAGGCATCTACGATAAGACGGTTACGGCCCGTATCGCGGAACTCACTGCGGCTGTTGGTGGGAACGTAGGAAGCCAACGCTTCGTCAATGTCCGCAGCAGGCACTCCGAAGTAGAGTCCCACGGTGATGGCGGCACGGAGGTTGGCCACATTGTAGGCTCCCACCAGGTGGGTCTGCACCCGGTGCCAGGGGGAGTGGTCGTTCTCACGCCACTGTATGACGAGCAGCGAAGAACAGTCCTCTACCCTGCCCTCCACGTAGGGCACCACCTGAAGGGAGGACGCTCCACCCATGAGGCATGCCCCACGCTCCTCGGCCATCTGCCGAAGGTCATCGTCGAAGGCGTTGAGGAAGATGGTCTTGTGGCGGAGTGCCAGGTCGTCATAGAGTTCTCCCTTGGTACGCTTCACTCCATCAAAGGAACCGAAGCCCTCAAGGTGGGCACGTCCC
Source organism: uncultured Prevotellaceae bacterium (assembly GCA_945787235.1). Taxonomy (GTDB): domain Bacteria; phylum Bacteroidota; class Bacteroidia; order Bacteroidales; family Bacteroidaceae; genus Physcousia. The sequence continues at coordinate 6,157 of CALZGT010000031.1, read as the reverse complement.
ACATTGGTGATGAGTCCGAAGTCGGCCTCCACGATGCGGCACAGGAAGGCTATCTCGCCAGGGTGGTTGGCTCCCGTCTCGATGACAGCCATCTCATGCTCGGGACGGATGCGCAGCAGGGTGAGAGGCACCCCAATGTGGTTGTTGAGGTTGCCCTGAGTGAAGAGGGTGCGGAAGCGGCGGCTCAGCACGGCACTCACCAGTTCCTTCGTCGTTGTCTTGCCGTTGGTGCCGGTAATCTGCAACACAGGGATAGAGAGTTGACGGCGGTGCCAGGCCGCAAGTTGCTGAAGGGTTGTCAGCACATCGTCCACCAGGATGTAGCGGCTGTCGCCCTGCACAGCGTAGGCAGCCTCATCCACGATGGCGTACGAGCAACCTGCCTCAAGCGCTGAGGCAGCAAAGTGGTTGCCGTTGAAGGTACTGCCCTTGAGGGCAAAGAACAAAGCACCGGGCTCCACCTGACGGTTGTCGGTGGTGATGACGGGGTGCTGGAGGTATATTTCGTAGAGTTGTTCCATTGTCTGTTTGGTATATCTTTTAACTGCAAAAATACACAAATTTTAAATATGTACGCGCGCAGAAGAGAAAGTTTTTTCGTTTTTGAGCCCGAAAAGAGCAAATTTTGCGTTTTTCTGCTACAGTGTAACCACAATTTTTGTAACTTTGCAGAAAAAGCAACACTCCAATGGCCTCACCCCTTAGCATCAACATTCGCGGCGAACTGCTTGACCTCAGCCAACCGCGAGTCATGGGCATACTGAACGTCACGCCCGACTCTTTCTATGCAGGCAGCAGGAAACAGAGTGATGAAGCCATCAGCCAGCGAGCCAACGAAATCCTGCTCCAGGGCGGCACCATCATCGACCTGGGCGCTTACAGCAGCCGTTCGGGGGCAGATGATGTGTCACCCGAAGAGGAGATGAGCCGTCTGGCACGCGCCCTGCGCATCATCCGGCACGAGCACCCGACGGCCATCATCAGCATCGACACGTTCCGGGCTGCTGTGGCAGAGAGGTGTGTCGAGGAGTTCGGCGCTGACATCATCAACGACATCTCGGGGGGAGAACTGGACCCGGACATGTTTCACACCGTGGCACGCCTCAATGTCCCCTACATCCTGATGCACATGAAGGGAACACCCCAGACCATGCAGAAGGACACTCACTACAGTGACATTACCGCCGAGGTGATGAGGTATTTCGGACGCAAGGTGGATGAACTGCACGACATGGGGGTCAATGACATCATTCTTGACCCTGGCTATGGCTTCGCCAAGACACTCCACCAGAACTATGAACTGCTCCGTAACCAGCATGTGCTCCACGAACTGGGGCTCCCCGTGCTGGTGGGGGTATCGCGCAAGTCCATGATATACCGCCTGCTGGGAGGAACACCCGAGGAAGCACTCAACGGCACCACGGTACTGCACACCCTGGCACTCATGCAGGGGACGCACATACTGCGTGTCCACGATGTCAAGGAGGCCGTTGAAGCGGTAAGGATAACCCAACTCATGTAAAGCACTGCCATGTTCTATACGCTCGACATCAAGGACATCATCGACATACTGCTCACCGCCATCATCCTGTTCTATTTCTACAAGGTGATGCGGGAAACGCGTTCCGTAAGGGTCTTCACCGGAGTCCTCATGTTCATCAGTTTCTGGATCATCATATCCAAGATTCTGGAGATGAAGCTCCTGGGAAGCATCCTCGACCAACTCATCAGCGTGGGTGCCATCGCCCTCATCGTGCTCTTCCAGTCAGAGATAAGGCACTTCTTCTACGACCTGGGCACGCACGACCGCATGGGCCGACTGTTCCGACTCCTCCGACCTGCACGCAAGAAGAACGGGGAATTCCGCCACAATCGTGAAGACATCTTCCCCATCGTCATGGCGTGTCTCAACATGTCGAAGCAGAAGGTGGGGGCTCTCATCATCATCCAGAACGACCTTCCCTTGGGGGACTTCATCCAGACGGGAGAAATCATCGATGCAAGGATAAGCCAGCGGCTCATCGAGAACATATTCTTCAAGAACAGTCCGCTGCACGACGGAGCCATGATAGTCAAGGAGGGTCGCATCTGTGCGGCATCATGTATCATGCCTACGTCACACGACCTGGACATCCCCAAGGAATTCGGGCTTAGGCACCGTGCTGCCAAGGGAACCAGCAACGAGACGGACGCGCTCTGCATCGTGGTGAGCGAGGAGACAGGCAACATCACCGCTGCCTATAAGAACAAGTTCAAGATGCATGTCAGCAGCGAAGAACTGGAAGAAATGCTCATGAAGGGAGAATTCTGATTAATTATCATTTTTAAATAGTAACAATATGAGTCTAATGCAAAACATCATTGCCCGCGCCCAGAGCAACAAGCAGCGCATCGTGCTGCCCGAGAGCCTGGAGGAGCGTACCATCACCGCTGCCGACATGGCACAGGGGGATGGACTGGCAGAGATTATCCTCATCGGAAACCGTGAGGAGATCCTGGCTCTGGCCGACAAACTGGGCCTCAGCCACATCAAGGAGTGTACCATCATCGACCCCGCCACCAGCGAGAAGACGGAGGAGTATGCCCAGCTGCTCTTCCAGCTGCGGCAGAAGAAGGGCATGACCATCGAGAAGGCACGCCAGCAGGTGCTCGACCCGCTCTACTTCGGATGCCTCATCATCAAGAGTGGTGACGCTGACGGACAGATCAGCGGAGCTCTCTCTACCACCGGTGACACGCTTCGCCCTGCCCTCCAGATCATCAAGTGTGCACCGGGCATCAGCTGCGTGAGCGGTGCCATGCTCATGATTACCGACAAACCTGAATACGGAGAGAACGGCGTACTCGTCGTAGGTGACGTGGCAGTAACCCCCATGCCCGATGCCAGCCAGCTGGCACAGATTGCCGTATGCACGGCACAGACGGCCAAAAGCGTGGCAGGATTCGAGGATCCGCGCGTGGCCATGCTGAGTTTCTCTACCAAGGGAAGTGCCAAGCATGAAGTGGTGGACAAAGTGGTGGAGGCCACCCGTCTGGCCAAGGAACTGGACCCCGCTCTCAAGGTGGACGGCGAACTGCAGGCCGATGCTGCCCTCGTACCCTCTGTCGGAGAGAAGAAGGCTCCCGGAAGCGACATTGCCGGACATGCCAACGTACTGGTGTTCCCCTGTCTTGAGGTGGGTAACATCGGTTATAAACTGGTACAGCGTCTGGCAGGAGCAGATGCCATAGGCCCCATCCTGCAGGGCATTGCACGTCCTGTCAACGACCTCTCCCGTGGCTGCTCCGTCGAGGATATCTACAAGATGGTGGCCATCACGGCATGCCAGGCTATGGATGCCAAATAACAAATCAAAAAGGTTAATAAGCAAGAAAATGAAGATTTTGGTTCTCAACTGCGGAAGCAGTTCTATCAAATACGCGCTCTACAACATGGACGACAAGAGCGTCATCACAAGTGGTGGAATCGAGAAAATCGGTCTGCCCGACAGTTTCATCACCGTAAAGCTCAATGGCGAGAAGCACAAGATGGAGCGTCCCATACAGGAGCACACCGCCGGCGTGAAGTGGATCTTCGAGGTACTCACCACGGGAGAATATGCCGTACTGGGAAGCCTGCAGGAACTGGATGCCGTAGGACACCGCATGGTGCATGGAGGCGAGAAGTTCAACCAGAGCGTCAGACTCACTCCTGAGGTCATGGAGGCCTTTACCGCATGCAACGACCTCGCACCCCTCCACAACCCTGCCAACATCAAGGGAGTGAATGCCGTCAGCGAACTCCTCCCCGACCTGCCCCAGGTGGGTGTCTTCGACACGGCTTTCCACCAGACCATGCCCGACTATGCCTACATGTACGCACTTCCCTACGAACTCTACTCCGAGTATGGCGTGCGCCGCTATGGATTCCACGGCACGAGCCACCGCTATGTGTCACAGCGCGTATGTGAGTTCCTGGGCGTTAAGGCTGAGGGCAAGCGCATCATCACTTGCCACATCGGCAACGGGGCTTCCATTGCCGCCGTCAAGGATGGCAAGTGCGTAGATACCTCCATGGGACTCACGCCCCTGGAAGGTCTCATCATGGGTACCCGCTCGGGTGACATCGATGCAGGAGCCGTGACCTTCCTCATGGACAAACTGAACCTCGACACGAAGGGCATCTCTGACCTGCTCAACAAGAAGAGTGGTCTGGCGGGTGTCAGCCAGCTCTCCAGCGACTTCCGCGACATCCTCGCCGGCATCGCTGCCGGCAATGACAAGGCTCGTCTGGCCAAGGAGATGTACACCTACCGCATCAAGAAGTACATCGGACAGTATGCGGCTGCCATGGGTGGTGTGGATATCATACTCTTCACGGGAGGAGCCGGTGAGAACCAGTGGGAGGTACGAGAAGGTGCCACGCAGGGACTTGAGTTCATGGGTGTGAAGATGGACGCAGAGAAGAACCGTGCCTGCCGAGCCACTGAGGCCATCCTCAGTGCAGAGGACAGCCAGGTCACCGTATGCTGCATCCCCACTGATGAGGAACTGATGATTGCCCTCGACACCCAGGCTCTGTGCTGAGGCACTGGCAAGGACTCACATAAGGTAGGTTCTGACTATTCCCCATAGAACCTGCCATAGAGAAGATACTCCCCGCTGGAAAAGCAGGGAGTATCTTCTTTTTCTATTCCCAGCATTCCACGTCCTCTCTCCCTTCCTTCATCACAGCCTTCCGGAAGACGGGATCCTTGCCTTCCTTGCGTTGCCTCATGTAGTCACGGAGCAGGAAGAACACCTTGGGCGAGAGCTGTATGATGGCAGCCAGGTTGACCAGTGTCATGATGCCCATGGCCAGGTCCACGATGCTCCAAGCCTCCTGCAGTGACACGAGGGCTCCCGCCATCACGGTGACGGCAGTGAGGATGCGGAAGAGGTTGACATAGCGTTGCTTGCCCGTGATAAAACGTATGTTCGTCTCACCATAGAAATAGTTGGCAATGATGGTACTGTAGGCAAAGAAGAAGATGGCAGCTGTGATGAAGAGACCTCCCACAGCCCCCAGATGGCTCTCCAGGGCGTACTTCGTGAGGATGATGCCGTCGCGTCCGCTGTCATACAGGCCTGAGAGGAGAATGATGAAGGCCGTGCAGGAACACACCACGAGGGTGTCGGTGAAGACACCCAGCGCCTGAAGCAGGCCTTGCTTCACGGGGTGTGAGGTATGGGCAATGGCCGCCGCATTGGGAGCACTGCCCTCACCGGCCTCATTGCTGAAGAGTCCACGCTTCACTCCCTGCGTAATGGCTATGCCCACCGCGCCACCCACGGCAGAATCCATCCCGAAGGCTTCACGGACGATGAGGGAGAGCATGGAGGGAATCTCGCGCAGGTTCAGCACGATGACGACAAGAGCCAGCAGCGCATAACCCACGGCCATGACGGGAACCACGATGCTGGAGAAACGCGAGATGCGTTTCACGCCTCCGAAGATGATGACAAGGGTGGCCAGCGTGAGGGTGGCACCTATCCAGCGGCGGTCAATGGAAAGGGTGTCGGAGAGGGCATCGCAGAGGGTATTGCTCTGCACTATCTGGTTGGCCATGCCAAAGGTAATGGTGATGAGTACGGCAAAGAGGATGCCCATCCACTTGCGGTGAAGACCGTGCTCCATGTAATAGGCGGGACCTCCGTAGAAGGAGTCTGTCCCACGCTTCTTGTACAACTGGGCCAGGGTGGCCTCGACAAAGGCCGTTGCGGCACCAAAGAGGGCCATCACCCACATCCAGAACACGGCACCGGGACCGCCCACGAAGATGGCGGAGGCCACACCGGCCAGATTGCCCGTACCGACACGGCTGGACAGTGACACGGCAAAGGCATGGAAACTTCCTATCTTCTTCCGTTCACCCTCTCCTCCATTCACCTCCTGGGGTTCATCCTTCTGTCTCCCGGCTCCTTGTTCCCTCTCTTCCTTCTCGAAGAGTGGTTTGCCGAGCATGACCCGGAACATGTCACGCCAGAGGCGGAACTGCACGCCCCTAATCTTGTAGGTGAAAAAGAGGGCACAGAGCACGAGAGCCGTGATGACAACAAATCCCCACAGGTAGTCATTGACCTGCTGAAGTACTGAGAATACCGTTTCCATAGTTCTTTCTGCTTTGCGTTTTCTGGT
>CALZGT010000030.1 GCA_945787235.1 uncultured Prevotellaceae bacterium | reverse complement strand
GACTGTTTCCACCTCCACAATCCAACTGACTGTTTCCTCCTAAGAAATCTACATTCATTTATCATGTGCACGAAAAAATGGTTCTTATCCTTACTGACCCTACTTTCACCCGTGATGGTCAGCGCACAGACCCACTATGACTACACCCGCCTGCAGCGTGAAAGGCTGGACCGAGGACTGGTGGCGGTTCGCACTTCGCCGGACAGCGTCTTCCTCTCCTGGCGGTACCTGGGCAGCGACCCGCTGACGCAGTCTTTCACCCTCCTGCGCAATGGCCGCAAGATTGCCGACATACCGGCACGTCACAGCACGACCTTCATGGACTGCCTGCCAGAGCAGGAGGCAGCCCGCTATGAGGTGGTGCCCGCCGAGGGGACTGTCAGGGGGCAGTGGAGCCTGGCTCCTCATTCGCCCCTGGGCTATGTCGATATTCCCATTCAGCAGCCCGAAGGGGTACCGGCCTATTCGGCCAACGATGCTTCGGTGGCTGACCTGGACGGGGACGGGCAGTACGAGATTGTGCTGAAGTGGGAGCCGGGCAACGCGAAGGACAACTCGCACAGCGGCTTCACACTGCCTGTCATCCTTGATGCCTACAAACTGGACGGCACGCGCCTGTGGCGCATCAACCTGGGACGCAACATACGGGCAGGGGCGCACTACACGCAGTTCATGGTCTATGACCTGGACGGGGACGACAAGGCGGAGGTGGTGATGAAGACGGCTGACGGCACCACGGATGGCACTGGCCGCGTGATTGGCGACGCCCAGGCGGACTGGAGACACGGCGACCCGAATGCGGATACGAGGTACAGCCGCGAGAAGGTGGGATTCATCGACCGCGGCCCCGAATACCTCACGGTCTTTGAGGGAAAGAGCGGCAAGGCGCTGCACACGGTACCCTACGTCCCGGAACGGGGTGACATACGTGACTGGGGCGACAACTATGCCAACCGTTCCGAGCGTTACCTGGCCTGCGTGGCCTACCTCGACGGCGTGCATGCCTCAGTGGTGATGTGCCGCGGGTATTATACGCGCATGGCACTGGCAGCCTATGATTTCATCGACGGAAAACTGCAGCTTCGCTGGCTCTTCGACAGCAACGTGGAGGGGGCGGCATACCACGGTCAGGGCAACCACAACCTCAGGGTGGGGGATGTGGATGGCGACGGCAAGGATGAGATACTCTACGGCTCGTGTGCCATCGATGATGACGGGCACGGACTCTACAGCACGGGCATGGGACATGGGGATGCCATGCACCTCACGGCTTTCTCGCCCGAAAGCGATAGGCTTGCGGTGTGGAACTGCCACGAGAACAAGAAGGACGGGGCAGAACTGCACGATGCAGCCACGGGAGAGATTCTCTGCCAATTTTTTTCACCTACAGATGTGGGACGCTGCATGGCGGCAGACATAACTCCAGAAAATCCGGGCGTGGAGATGTGGTCGCTATGCAGCGGCATCACCAACACAAAAGGCGAGGAGGTGGCTCCTCTCTTCAGAGGGCTCAGCACCAACATGGCCGTGTGGTGGGACGGCGACTTGCTGCGCGAACTCCTGGACCGCGAGGCTGTGACCAAATATGACTGGAAGACGAACTCGGTGAGCACGCTGATGCGCTTCGAGGGGTGCAAGTTCAACAACTGGACCAAGAGCAACCCCTGCCTGCAAGGTGACCTGCTGGGAGACTGGCGCGAGGAGGTGCTGGTGCGTACTGAGGACAATGCTCATCTGCGTCTCTATGTCAGTACGCTGCCCACTGAATACCGTTTCCACACGTTCCTGGAGGAGCCTGTCTATCGCATCTCCATCGCCACGCAGAACGTGGGGTACAACCAGCCCACGCAACCTGGCTTCTTCTTCGGTCATGACCTCAAGGGCAGTGGAAGGCTCTTCCGTGGCTGGCAGTTCTGAGGAAAAAATAAAACTATCCAAGCGAGAGAAAGCAACAGGGAGGTGTAGCCGTAAGATGGCTGCACCTCCCTGTGTTATGCAGGCAGCGTGGCGAGCCACGGTGGCTCACACGCTGCGCTGTTTGTATCAATAAGCAAACATGGGGTATTGCTTCATGGTCTCGTTGACCTCAGAACGCACCTGGGCAATGACATCCTGGTTTTCTGGGTCGTTGAGCACCTGCTCTATCCAGGCTGCAATCTGTATCATCAGATCTTCCTTGGCACCACGGCTGGTAATGGCTGGCGTACCGAGGCGGATGCCTGAGGTCTGGAAGGCAGAGCGTGAATCGAAGGGCACCATGTTCTTGTTCACGGTGAGGTCGGCAGCCACCAGTGCCTTCTCAGCCACCTTACCCGTCAGGTCGGGGTACTTGCTGCGGAGGTCAACGAGCATAGAGTGGTTGTCGGTACCACCGCTCACGATGTTGAAACCACGCTTCACGAGTTCGTCTGCCAGTACGGCAGCGTTCTTCTTCACCTGCAGAGCCCACTCCTTGAAGGAAGGTGAGAGAGCCTCGCCGAAGGCTACGGCCTTGGCAGCTATGACGTGCTCCAGCGGACCTCCCTGCTGCCCTGGGAATACGGCACTGTTGAGCAGGGCTGACATCATCTTGACCTCGCCCTTGGGGGTCTTCTTGCCCCAGGGATTGGGGAAGTCCTTGCCCATGAGAATGATACCGCCACGGGGACCGCGGAGCGTCTTATGGGTGGTAGAGGTAACGATGTGTGCCCACTTCACGGGGTTTTCAAGCAGACCTGCTGCAATGAGACCGGCAGGGTGGGCCATGTCAATCATGAGCAGGGCACCCACTTCATCGGCAATCTTGCGCATGCGCTCGTAGTCCCATTCGCGGCTGTAGGCCGAACCACCGCCGATGATGAGCTTGGGCTTGTGCTCCTTGGCCAGACGCTCCATCTCGTTGTAATCCACACGACCCGTCTCACGGTTCAGGTTGTAGCCTACGGGCTTGTAGAGAATACCGCTGGTGTTTACCAAGGAACCGTGTGACAGGTGGCCACCGTGGTCGAGGTTCAGTCCCATGAAGGTGTCGCCGGGGTTCAGCACGGTGAGCAGTACGGCTGCATTGGCCTGTGCTCCCGAGTGGGGCTGCACGTTGGCGTACTCTGCCCCGAAGAGCTTGCATACGCGGTCGATGGCCAGTTGCTCTACCTTATCCACCACCTCGCAACCTCCGTAGTAGCGTTTGCCGGGATAGCCTTCGGCATACTTGTTGGTAAGGCATGACCCCATGGCCTCCATGACCTGGGGACTTACGGAGTTCTCGCTGGCAATGAGTTCGATGCCACGAGCCTGGCGCTTGTGCTCTTCTTCAATGAGAGCAAAGATTTCGATGTCTCTTTCCATTTCTTAAGTCTATTGTTTATTATTTGGGAAAAGGGATTTTTATTCTTTTTTCTAGGGATGCAAGACCAACTATGCAGCCCCGACTTTTACTGGCAAAGCTTTACCTCATCAAGGTGCTGCTGTGTGTTGCAGTAGTGGCAACACACGGTTCCCGTAGCGTGGTCAAGCACGTGGAAGCGGGTGAGCATGGGTTCGTTGTTGGTGATGCACTTGGGGTTGTTGCACTTGATGATGCCCACCAGGTTGTCAGCCAGTTCCACCGTCTTCTTCTCTACCACCTCATAGTCGCGGATGATGCAGAGAGAAACGTTGGGGGTAATGACGGCCAACTGGTTGAGTTCCTCGTCGGTGAAGAACTTGTCGGCAATCTTAATGATGCTCTTGTGCCCCATCTTCTTGCTCTTGAGGTTGAACCCCACCGTGACCGAGGTGCGAATCTTCTCAAGGTTCAGAAGGTTGATGACCTCAAAGAGTTTGCTGCTGGGGATATGGTCAATGACAGTGCCGTTCTGTAGAGCGGCTACCTGGAGTTCTTGTCGTTTCATTTCGGATTGGGATGTTTGGGCGGGTTAATATATTATGGTATTGTCGTTCTTCACTTCTTCGAGCGTGATGCCGAGCGCGTCGCAGATGAGAGCCTGGCGTGCAAAGAGTCCGTTGCCGGCCTGCTGGAAATAGTAGGCGTAGGGAGTCTCGTCGATGCTGTACTCTATCTCGTTGACACGGGGCAGCGGGTGCAGGATCTTCAGGTTGTCCTTGGCGCGTGAGAGCATGTTGCGCTTGAGCAGGTAGCTGTCCTTAACCCGCTCGTACTCCACAAGGTCGGAGAAGCGTTCCCGCTGTACGCGAGTCATGTAGAGTATGTCGGCATCTGCTATGGTGTTGGCATCAAAGTCCTTGTGCTCAACATAACGGATGCCGTGCTCCTTGCAGTACAGCTTGTAGTACTCTGGCATGGCGAGTTCATCGGGGGCAATGAAATGGAACGTGGGGTTGAAGTGCCGCATGGCCATGAGCAGGCTGTGAACGGTCCTGCCGTATTTGAGGTCGCCCACCATGTAGATGTTCAGGTTGTCCAGCGTACCCTGTGTCTTGTAGATGCTGTAGATGTCGAGCATGGTCTGGGAGGGGTGCTGGTTGGCACCGTCACCGGCGTTGACGATGGGCACGGGAGCCACCTCGCTGGCATAGCGGGCGGCACCTTCCAGGTAGTGTCGCATCACGATGATGTCGGCATAGTTGCTGACCATCATGATGGTGTCTTTCAGTGTTTCGCCCTTCGTGCCGCTGGTCACCTTGGGGTCGGCAAAGCCGATGACGCGGGCACCGAGGCGGTTGGCTGCCGTTTCGAAACTGAGGCGGGTGCGCGTGCTGGGTTCAAAGAACAGGGTGGCTACAACCCTGCCTTCCAAGAGGCGGCGATTGGGATGCTTCTCGAATTCTGAAGCCATATCCACGAGGTACTCGATTTTCTCCCTTGTGTGGTCGGCTATGGTCACTAAACTCCGGTTCATAACGTATGAGAATATTGGTTTTTGTTTACTTCTGAGTTCAAAGTTACAAAAAATAGTGGGAACACTAGGGGTGGGAAAAGGGCTTTTTTGCAAAAAACATAAAATTATTAAAAAATAGATAGCGCACACGCGTGGTTTTGATTTTTTTTTGTAACTTTGCAAAAATATTGCCCGGAAACGGTGCTAAAAGCATCTGTGCCTGGAAACAAAAAGCAATTGAGAACGTAATGAAAATGATTCGCAAGAAAGTAATAATTGGTCTTTGGGGTGCTGTCGTGGCCTTGATGGTGACATGCTTTACCCTGCTGGTCATGATTTTCAAAGGATGGATAGGCTATATGCCTGACCTCTATCAGCTCAACAATCCTGTGAACAAGTTCGCTTCGCAGGTCCTCACCTCGGACGGAAAGCTCATGGGCACCTGGAGCTACTCCAATGCCAACCGTGTATTTGTAAGTTTTGACCAGTTACCGCAGCATCTCGTCAATGCACTCGTAGCCACTGAGGACGAACGTTTCTACGGGCATTGCGGCATAGATTTCAGGGCCCTGGGTCGTGCTGTCATCAAGCGTGGGCTCATGGGACAGAAGAGTGCCGGTGGTGGCAGTACGCTCACCCAGCAGCTGGCCAAGCAGTTGTACAGTGAGCGTGCGGAGAATACCACGGAGCGTCTGCTGCAGAAACCCATAGAATGGATCATAGCCCTCAAATTGGAACGTTTCTACACCAAGGACGAAATCATCACGCTCTACTTGAACTACTTTGATTTCCTGTACAATGCCGTGGGCATCAAGACGGCTGCCAAGACGTATTTCAACAAGGACCCCAAGGAACTCACCGTGACGGAGTCGGCCTTGCTGGTGGGTATGTGCAAGAATCCTTCCTACTACAATCCCGTACGTCACCCGGAACGCTGCAAGGAGCGGCGCAATGTCGTGCTGGGACAGATGAAGAAGTGTGGCTACATCACGGACAGCGAGTTCCAGAACTACAAGGCTGAACCTCTTGCCATCAAGTTCACGCGCATCGACCATCAGGTGGGCATGGCTCCCTATCTGCGGGAACATCTGCGTAAGATTCTCATGGCCAACAGGCCCAACCGCCTGGACTATGCATCCTGGCAGTATGAGAAGTATTACGAGGACTCCCTGGCGTGGGAGACGGACTCTGTTTATGGATGGTGCAACAAGCACAAGAAGCGTGACGGTTCGCACTACAATGTCTATACAGACGGTCTCAAGATATACTGCACCATCGACTCGCGCATGCAGCAGTATGCCGAAGAGGCGGTACAGGAACATGTGCTGGGCCACCTGCAGCCCATCTTCGATAAGGAGAACCAGAAGAACCCACGTGCTCCCTATAATGTGAGCAACTCCACGGAGCAGTACGAGAAACTCCTGTCACGTGCCATGAGGCAGAGTGGACGTTGGAACACGATGAAGCGTGCGGGCTACAGTGAGGAGGAGATACGCAAGGCGTTCGATCTTCCTGTGGAGATGACTATCTATACTCCTACGGGTGATATGGAAACAACGATGACACCCCGAGACTCCATTCTCTACTACAAGAAATTCCTGCGTAGTGCGTTTATGTGCATGGATAACCGTACGGGAGAGGTTAAGGCGTATGTGGGTGGTACCAACTTCCGCCACTTCGGCTATGATATGGCCACGCATGGCAAGCGCCAGGTGGGCTCTACCATCAAGCCTTTCCTTTATACCCTGGCCATGGAGAGTGGCAAGACTCCCTGTGACTTGGTGTCCAACGAGCGTGCCAGCTATGGAGGATGGAGCCCCCGAGGCGGAGGTGGCGGCGGTTATCTGACGCTGAAGCAGGCTCTGGCTTCGTCCAACAATACGTGTTCAGCTCACCTCATCTCTGAACTTACCCCTGTGCAGTTCGTGCAGATGCTGCGTCAGTTTGGCGTGAAGCAGAAGTACATCGGTGCCAACATGACGCTCTGCCTCGGTTCTCTCGAGATTTCACTTGAAGAGATGATCAGTGCTTATTCTGCCTTCCCCAATAAGGGAGTGCGCAAGAAACCGCTTTATGTCACACGTATTGAGGACTCTGAGGGCAACGTCGTGGCAGACCTCTCCAGCGGCATTCCTCCCCAGTCGTATGAGGTGATGAGTGCGCCTTCCAGTTACCGCATGATAACACTCCTAAAGGGGGTTATCAATGGGGGTACGGGTATCAGAATGCGTGCCAGGTATGGCATACAGTCTCCCATGGGAGGCAAGACGGGTACCACGAACGGAAACTCTGACGGTTGGTTCATGGGCTTCACGCCTTCGCTGACCTTCGGTGCTTGGGTGGGTGGCGAGGAGCGTTCCATCCACTTCAACTCCACGAGTATCGGTCAGGGTGCCTCTGCGGCATTGCCCATCTGTGCTCTCTTCCTCAAGAAGGTGTTCCATGATGGCAGACTGGGGTACAATCCAAACCAGGAGTTCGATATTCCCTCAGACCACCATGACTGCGAAGGCATGTATGACGAGGGGATGTCCGATGTCACCGGGGTGGATGAGTTCGTGGAATTCTGATTCCGTGTCCTGCCTGGCCTGATCACAAGGGACTTAAGACAGGTTTTTCTGCCAAGGATATCCATAGTGAAAGAGAAAGACTCTTCGAGAATGTCATAAACAAAAAAACTATAATACAATAAGATATGAACTTTCGAAACGCAATTATTTCTACCTCCTTATATCTGCTCCTGCCCCTGCAAAGTCCTGCACAGCAGATAAAGATAGGTACATACATCTTCAGTGACGGAGCTGAGTATCAGGGTGAGATTTTCAAGGGAAAGCCCTGGGGACTGGGACGCACGGTGTTCCGCAATGGGGATTTCCATGAGGGACACTACGAGAAAGGCAGGCGTAGCGGACACGGGGTCTACCAGTTTGCCGACGGAGAGAAATACGAGGGTGAATGGCTCCTCGACCAGCAGCATGGACAGGGTACGTTCTATTTTGCCAACAACAACAAATATGTGGGACTCTGGTACCGTGACTACCAGGAAGGGAAAGGTGTCATGTATTATTATAATGGTGATGTCTATGACGGGGAATGGCACCTTGACAAGCGCGATGGACAGGGAATTTACCGATTTGCCACAGGGGAGAGTTACTCAGGGGAATGGAAGAATGACATGAAGAACGGACTCGGCACTTTTGTGTGGAGTGACGGCAACAAATACGTGGGCTACTGGAAGGATAACCAGATGAGTGGAAAGGGGACTTATACTTATGCCTCTGGCGATATCTATACGGGGGAATGGCTCAACGACGTGCAACACGGACGCGGCATCTACAGTTTCCACAACGGCGACCGCTATGAAGGGGAGTATGAGGGGGGAAAGCGTTCGGGTGAAGGTATCTTCACCTTTGCCAACGGCAACAAGTACGTGGGCAACTTCAAGAACGGCGAACAGAGCGGAAAGGGTAAATATACCTGGCGCAGTGGGGCGGAATATGATGGTGAGTGGCTTCACAACTCCTTCAACGGAAAGGGTCGCTACCGCTGGTCCAACGGAGATATCTATGACGGGTACTGGAAGAATGGACTGATGGAAGGGGAGGGTATCCTCCGCCAGGTCAACGGCACCAAGTTCAAGGGTAGTTTCCGCAAGGGCATGAAAGATGGCTACGGCATCATGGAGGATGCCGCGGGCAACAGATTCGAAGGGAATTTCCGTGAGAATGTGAAGGATGGCTCCTTCGTCGAGAAGGACAGATCCGGAAGGGTCATCCGCAAGGGTATCTACAGAAATGGACAGCTAACCAATTAACCTATAATAACCATGGCTAAAAAATCGACAGTAAAGACAGAGAATGAAAACATGCTCAAGTTGCTCAGGAATGACGAATGGCTCCGCCCCTTCTCAGGCGCGATAGAGGGGCGTCACAACTATGCCCAACAGAAACTCAACGAACTGACAAACAACGGCAAGCAGACCCTGAGTGACTTCGCAAGCGGCTATCTCTATTACGGCCTTCACCGTACTGCTACGGGATGGGTAATCCGCGAATGGGCTCCCAACGCCACGGAAATCTACCTCATCGGTGACTGCAACGGGTGGAAGGAGAATCCCAGGTATGCCTTCAAACGCAAGAAGAATGGTGACTGGGAACTTAAACTCTCCGCTTCGCAGCTCAAGCATGGCGACCTCTTCAAGCTTTCCGTTCATTGGAACGGCGGTCAGGGTGAGCGCATCCCAGCCTGGATAAACCGCGTAGTGCAGGATGACGTGACGAAGATTTTCTCTGCACAGGTGTGGGCTCCCGAGCAGGAATATGTGTGGAAGACGAAGAAGTTCAAGCCGAACACCGCTCCGCTGCTCATCTATGAGTGCCACATCGGCATGGGGCAGGATGCCGAGAAGGTGGGTACCTACGATGAGTTCCGTATCAACGTGCTGCCGCGTGTCATCAAGGACGGTTATAACTGCATCCAGATTATGGCTATCCAGGAACATCCTTACTATGGCTCTTTCGGCTATCATGTCAGCAACTTCTTTGCTGCTTCCAGCCGTTTCGGCACACCTGAGGAACTGAAGGCTCTCATCGACGAGGCGCACAGGAATGGGGTGGCTGTCATCATGGACATCGTACACAGCCATGCCGTGAAGAACGAACTGGAGGGTCTGGGCAATTTCTGCGGCGACCCCTGCCAGTACTTCAACCCAGGCGACCGCCGCGAACATCCTGCCTGGGACAGCCTCTGCTTCGACTATGGCAAGAATGAGGTCATCCATTTCCTCCTCTCCAACTGCAAGTACTGGATGGAGGAGTACCACTTCGACGGTTTCCGCTTCGACGGCGTGACATCCATGCTCTACTACAGCCACGGACTGGGCGAGGCATTCTGTGGCTACGGTGATTACTTCAACGGTCACCAGGATGACAATGCCATCTGTTACCTGACCCTGGCCAACGTGCTCATCCATGAAGTCAACAAGCATGCCATCACCATTGCCGAGGAGGTAAGCGGAATGCCAGGCCTGGCAGCTCCCTTTGAGGATGGAGGTTATGGTTTTGATTACCGCATGGCCATGAACATACCTGACTATTGGATCAAGACCATCAAGGAATTGAAAGACGAGGACTGGAAACCCAGTTCCATGTTCTGGGAGGTTACCAACCGCCGTGCCGACGAGAAGACCATCTCTTACTGCGAGAGTCATGACCAGGCTCTCGTGGGTGACAAGACCATCGTGTTCCGCCTCATCGATGCCGACATGTACTGGCACTTCAAGAAGGGTGATGAGAATTTCATGGCTGAACGTGGCATCGCGCTTCACAAGATGATACGTCTGCTCACTGCTTCTACCATCAATGGTGGTTACCTGAATTTCATGGGCAATGAGTTCGGACATCCCGAGTGGATAGACTTCCCGCGCGAGGGCAACGGTTGGAGTTACAAATATGCGCGCCGCCAGTGGAACCTTGTCGATAACAAGGAACTCTGCTATCACTACCTGGGTGATTTCGACCAGAAGATGATAGAGACACTCAAGTCCGAGAAGGGCATACAGAAGACCAAGGTGCAGGAGATATGGCACAATGATGGCGACCAGGTATTGGCCTATCAGCGTGGCGGTCTGCTCTTTGTCTTCAACTTCAGCCCCAACAGGTCGTATGACGGCTATGGCTTCATGGTGAAGCAGGGAGCCTGGGACTATGTGTTGAATACCGATGACAAGGCTTTCGGCGGACATGGTCTGAACGATGACTCCGTGCGTCACTTCACTAATTTCGACCCGCTTCTGGCCCGTGACAACAAGGGTTGGTTGAAACTTTATCTCCCTGCCCGTAGTGCCTGCGTGCTCCGCATGGTCGAGGAGGACAAACCTGTTGCTGAGAACGCAACCACAAAGGCTGTAAAGAGTTCAGCAACGAAGTCTGCCAAGAGTACAACCACGAAGGTTGCCAAGCCTCGCAAGACGGCAACCCGGAAGTCCGCCAAGTAAGTCGGCGTATGCTTCCGGTGCTGACATCGACTACTTTTCTGCCAGGGCTGGGAAACTCAGTCCTGGCAGAACATTTCCCCTAGATCATTAATTCATATAGGGTGGGCATTCATCATTCCCCGCCATTATCCGACTTTATCCTTCATGTCAAGAAGCAGAAGATCCGACACTCCTGCAGCACTCTTCATACGGGTGGTCTGCGCTATTCTTTTCATCTTTTTCTCCTTCGTGTATCTGTATGGATTCCAGGGGGACATGATGCAGCTCACCCAGCATCTCGTGTCGGGAGGGCGTACCACCTACCGTGTGTTGCTCTTCCCTTGGCTCATCACAGGCACGCTGTCGGTGCTTGGGTATCTCACGGGACGTTTCGCACGCTATCCCTTACGTTATAGAGCAATGGCGTGGTTGCCATCCTTCGTGGTATTGGGGTGTCTCACGGGGTTCAACCTGTCTCCGCTGGATGACACCCCTACCACCGGTCTCGTTACGTACCTTGTGCTACTGCTTGTCTTTCTCTTGGCTACCTTCTTGTTGAGGCAGTCCATCGAACCGCGGCATGATAAGTCTGCCATACAGGAACTGCTCTGGCCCAACATACTCCTCATGGTAGTCGGTATGGTCCTCACCTGTATCATAGGAAATACGAACCTTGTCCTTCATTACGAACTCCGCACAGGACGGCTTGCTTCAGAGGGAGAGTATGAACGCGTGGTGGTCTCCGAACTCAAGAACGAGCATCCAAGCCGCCGAATGATGAGTCTTCGGATGTATGCCTTAGGTAACCAGGGTAAACTGGGCGATGAACTGTTCCATTTCCCTGGCAATCTCGGAGGAGAGGACGTGCTGCCCTCGCTCCGTGACACATTGCTCCATCATAATCTGCCTGCCTTGGTGAAGGAACATCTTGGCCGCTTTCCCTTACATGACATGAACGGTACCAGCTTCCTTCTCTATGCCACAGGCGACACCCTCGTGTCAGCTCCCCTCCGTGAGTACCTGCTCTCGTCCCTGCTTCTGGACGGTCTCCTGTCACAGTTTGCCGACAGTCTGGTGGCATATTATGGTCCAAAGGAGGAATCCAAAGCTGATGTCCGTCCCAAACAGAAGGTCAGGCAACAGGCGAAAGAGCCCGTCCGTCTCACCGCACTTCCCCGTCATTATGGTGAGGCCCTCGTTCTCTATGCCCGCCAGGAGGAACACCCCAAGGCTGTCCTGGAGGACTCGTTGATGCAGAGGGAATATGAGGATTTCCTGGCAACCCTGCAGGATGAGGAGGTCGCGGACGATGTCGCTCGCTTCAAGGGCACCTACTGGTACTATTATCACCATAAGGTGATTCAAAAAGAATGGTAAAGACCCAGCACCTTCCATAACCAGATTATGCACATTGAGAACCCATAGCCCCACCTAATAATAGATTGAATATGCCCTGTCAGATAACAAGTTCACAGAATCCGAAAATCAAGTGGTTGCTGCAATTGCAGCAGAAGTCCTCTGCACGCAGGGAGGAAGGTCTCTTCGTGGTGGAGGGCCAGCGCGAACTGATGCACTGCGTGAACAATGGTTACCGTATTCACTCCATCTTTTTCTGCCCCGAGATTCTTGGGGCCGAAAGCCATCCCGGACTGCAGCGTAGCAACTCGGATGTGGATGCCTATGCGCTGTTGGAGCAGGCCGACACGCTCTATGAGGTCAGCGGCAAGGTGTATGAGAAGATTGCCTACCGTGGCGGAACGGAGGGTGTGATAGCGGTGGTTCGTACGCGAGAGCAGAGGCTGTCCCAACTCGAAGACGGTCTTCATGTCGGTGCGTCCCGAGGGGTAGGGGAGTCCCACGCCCCTTTCTACGTCGTGCTTGAAGGGGTGGAGAAACCTGGCAACCTCGGTGCCATCCTGCGTAGTGCTGATGCGGCGGCGGCCGATGCGGTCATCATCTGCGACCCGCGTACAGACCTCTATAACCCCAATCTCATACGCAGTTCCATAGGGGCGGTCTTCACCGTTCCGTGTGTGACCTGCACCTCTGCCGAGTGTATCGCTTTCCTGAAACGCAACGGCATTCAGATTCTTACGGCACAGCTCCAGGACTCCCTACCTTATTATTCCACGGACATGCGCAGGGCCACGGCCATCGTCATGGGCACGGAGGCTATAGGACTCACCCAGCCCTGGCGCGAGGCTGCCGATGCCCACATCCGTATTCCCATGTGTGGCAAGCTGGACTCGCTCAATGTCTCTGTCAGTACGGCCATCCTCATGTTCGAAGTGGTGCGGCAGCGTTCTGCAGACACTTTGCACGGTTTTCCGTCTTCTGTTGAATCTTCCTGAGGCGGTTTTGCCTACAAAATGTGAAATTATGCAAAAAAAAGTCGCAAAATCCTATTCGCTATGACTTTTTTTCGTAACTTTGTGCAAAATTTGAATCATGCAAGACCATATACGCAATTTCTGTATCATAGCCCATATTGACCACGGTAAATCCACTCTGGCCGACCGCCTCCTGGAATTTACCCAGACCATACGTGTCACCGAAGGCCAGATGCTGGATGACATGGACTTGGAGAAGGAACGTGGAATCACCATCAAGAGCCACGCCATCCAGATGGAATATGCATACAAGGGTGATAAATATATCCTGAACCTTATTGACACACCGGGACACGTGGATTTCAGCTACGAGGTGAGTCGCAGCATCGCTGCCTGTGAGGGCGCGCTCCTTGTGGTGGATGCCACGCAGGGGGTTCAGGCGCAGACCATCTCCAACCTCTATATGGCCATCGACCATGACCTGGAAATCATTCCCGTCATCAACAAGTGTGACATGCCCAATGCCATGCCTGAAGAGGTGGAGGACGAGATTGTTGACCTCATCGGATGCAAGCATGAGGACATCATCCGTGCCAGCGGAAAGACAGGCATGGGCGTGGAAGAAATCCTCCAGGCCGTGGTGGAGCGCATCCCGGCACCCGGAGGCAGCGAGGATGGCCCGCTCCAGGCTCTTATTTTCGACTCTGTCTTCAATTCCTTCCGTGGCATCATTGCCTATTTCAAGATTGTCAACGGAAGCATACGCAAGGGCGATGAGGTGGTCTTCATCAATACAGGAAAGGAATACAAGGCAGACGAGATTGGCGTACTCAAGATGGAACTCTCGCCTCGTGCTGAACTGCACTGCGGTGACGTGGGCTACATCGTGAGCGGCATCAAGACGGCCACGGAAGTCAAAGTGGGTGATACCATCACCACGGTAGCCAACCCCAACAAGGTGGCCATCAGCGGTTTCGAGGAGGTCAAGCCCATGGTCTTTGCGGGTGTCTATCCCATCGAGTCAGAGGACTTCGAGAACCTGCGTGCCTCGCTCGAAAAACTGCAGCTCAACGATGCAGCACTTACCTTCTCACCAGAGTCATCCGTAGCACTCGGATTCGGTTTCCGCTGCGGGTTCCTGGGACTCCTCCACATGGAGATTGTCCAGGAGCGACTGGACCGTGAGTTTGACATGGATGTCATTACCACGGTGCCCAACGTCTCCTACCTGGTCTATGACAAGCAGGGAGAGGTCAAGGAAGTTCACAATCCTGCGGGAATGCCTGACCAGACGCTCATCGACCACATCGAAGAACCCTATATCCAGGCAAGTGTCATCACTACGTCCAATTTCATCGGTCCCATCATGACACTCTGTCTCGGCAAGCGCGGTGAACTGACCAAGCAGGAGTATATCAGTGGCAATCGTGTCGAACTGCAGTACCTCATGCCGCTGGGCGAAATCGTCATCGACTTCTACGACAAGCTCAAGAGCATCTCCAAGGGATATGCTTCCTTCGACTACCACCAGGCTGGGTTCAGGCCCTCCAAGCTCGTCAAGCTCGACATTCTCCTCAACGGGGAACCCGTCGATGCGCTAAGCACGCTTACCCATGTGGATAATGCCGTGGATTTCGGTCGTCGCATGTGCGAGAAACTCAAGGAACTGCTTCCCCGACAGCAGTTTGACATTGCCATCCAGGCTGCCATAGGTGCCAAGATTGTGGCTCGCGAGACGGTGAAGCAGGTGCGCAAGGACGTGCTGGCCAAGTGCTATGGTGGCGATGTGAGCCGAAAGCGCAAGCTGCTCGAGAAACAGAAGAAGGGAAAGAAGAGAATGAAGCAGATTGGCAACGTACAGGTGCCGCAGAAAGCTTTCCTGGCTGTGCTGAAACTTGACTGACCCTGTGAGGTGGATACCATGAGACCCATAATGATAAAACATATAACAAAAACCCTTAAATACCACGACACACAATGTTAATGGATCGCCGACGTGACGTAGCACGTGAGATAGCACGCATCTACTGCCCCATGAGCCCCATGGGCATACAAGCTCTGGCCAACATCCTGGTCCCCATCAAGCTGTCCAAGGGTGAAAGGCTTTTCCAGGAAGGAGAAGTGTGTGGTGCCATGTACTTTGTTGACAAGGGCATGGTCAGGCAGTTCTACTACAAGAACGGGAAGGATGTCACCGAGCATTTCAGCTACGAGGGGCGCATCGTCTTCTGCATTGAGAGTTTCCTCAAGCAGGAACCCTCACGCCTCATGGTGGAGACGCTTGAGAGCAGCGTGCTCTTCGCCATACCCTATGAGCAGTTGCACATGCTCATGAACTACAACCAGGAGATTCTCACCCTCTACCGCAAGATATTGGAGCATGCCCTCATCAGCAGTCAGGAGCATGCTGACAGCCAACGTTTCGAGAACGCAGCAGAGCGTTATGCGCGTCTTCTGCGCACCAAACCGGAAATCATCCTCCGTGCCCCCATGGTCTATGTAGCTTCCTTCCTGCAGATGACCCCCGAGACGCTCTCGCGTGTCCGCAGCAACAGGGATTGATAGTCTCTCTCCCGCACCTTTTC
>CALZGT010000029.1 GCA_945787235.1 uncultured Prevotellaceae bacterium | reverse complement strand
CGCACGGTTCTGTGAGAGGGTGAGGGTGAAACTCCCTCGCTCTACTCGACCTCTGCCCCCCTTGGCAAGTCCGATACTCCTAAGAATATGTAGTCTCCTATAAGGTCTCCTACGACCAATTATCACTCTACGGGTATGCGGAACCAAACTGGATATTGGACTCGGAAGTCCATTGCACTGTATGGCCTACTTACTTGCCGCTGCAAAGACAGGGAAAACAGCTAATAGGGCATCAAACTTTGGTTAATTGTTCTTTGTTTTTTGTTTGTTTCGGGAAATCTCCGTACCTTTGCATCATAATACTTAGTATTTGCAAAATTATCTATTCATGAAGAAGATTTCGTATGTATGCACAGTCCTATTGCTCCTGTCATTGGGCAGTTGCAAGAGTGAGGCAGAAAAGCAGGCAGAAGATTACTGCGAGAGGATGCTCAAGACCATCCAAGAACATGACGTCGAGGGTATGGTGAAACTGAGCGACGAGATGACGGAATGGCAAGGCAATCTCAGCGAGGAGGAACGACAGCAAGTCCTTAAAGTAAAGAAGAGATACGATGAGCGTATCAGGGAAGCAATCTGGTAGTTCATAGTTATTTCAAGTGCATAGTTCATAGTTCATAGTTAGGAGTAATTGATTCTGCTGAGATTTGCCAGAAGAAATTTCAACTATGAACTATGAACTATGAACTCTCCCTATTTCCCCCATTCCTTTATTCTCTGTTCTTCCGACAGCTTGCAGATGAGCAGCACTCCGTCGCGTTCCGCTACGATGCAGTCCTCAAGTCCCTGGATGACGACACGCTTCTCTCCTACGGTATGCACGATGCAGTTGCGGCACTCGATGGCCTGGATGTCAGGTCCGATGAGGGCGTTGCCGTCCGCATCCTTCTCAGAAATCTCGCGAAGGCTGCCCCAGGTGCCCAGGTCGCTCCATCCGAAGCTGGCAGGAAAGACGAAGATGTCCTCAGCTTTCTCCAGGACGGCATAGTCGATGGATATGTTGGGGCAGTTGGGAAACTCACGGTCTATGACGGCCTGCTCACGCTCTGTACCCAGGTCGGCAAAGATGCCCTCGAAGACGGCTGCTATGGAGGGTTCATAGACACGGAGGGCGTTGACGATGGTCGAGATGTTCCAGACGAAGAGGCCGGAATTCCAGTAGAAATTGTCCTGCGCCACATACTCGCGGGCGGTCTGCAGGTCGGGCTTCTCGCGGAAGCAATCCACGGCAAACAGTTCTTTGTTGCGCGAACTGGGCAGGGAGAGGTTGGCCTGGATATAGCCATAGCCCGTCTCGGGACGGGTGGGCTTCATTCCCAGCGTCACGATGGCATCTGATTCTGCCACGAAGGAAAGGGCGGAACTCACCACTCGGTCAAACTCCTTCACATCGGTGACGATATGGTCACTGGGCGAAACCACTATGTTGGCCTTGGGGTTGAGCTTCTTGATGCGCCAGCTGACGTAAGCAATGCAGGGCGCCGTGTTGCGACGGCAGGGTTCGAGGAGGATATTCTCCACGGGTACCTCGGGCAACTGCTCACGCACGATGCCGGCATAGTTGGCAGAGGTGACGACCCAGACGTTGGAACTAGGGCATACTCCCTTGAAACGATCGAAAGTCAGCTGAAGGAGCGAGCGTCCCTGGCCCAGTACATCCACAAACTGCTTCGGGTACTCGGGCGTACTCATAGGCCAGAAACGGCTTCCGATGCCTCCGGCCATAATGACGAGATGGTTGTTTTGATTTGGCATAAGTTCGTATAATCAACAATTAACAATCAAGTAATAATTAACAATTAAGAATCGGCTGGCGCGAAGATAATCTCTTAACTGAAAACTCTCAACTCTAAGCTATTCCTCACCATTTAACCGCAAAATTAGCAAAATTTCCTCAAAAATGGATGCTATTTTTTGAGAAAAT
This sequence comes from uncultured Prevotellaceae bacterium, assembly GCA_945787235.1. GTDB lineage: Bacteria > Bacteroidota > Bacteroidia > Bacteroidales > Bacteroidaceae > Physcousia. Next base: position 13,893 of record CALZGT010000029.1, on the reverse strand, counting down.
CAACAAAAATGCGCTTTTTTATATATTTTAGAGGCCAAAAAATAGTGATTAAGCGATTATTTGCTTATCTTTGCATAAATTATTTAACCCAAAAAACATTATGAAAAAGAAAATACTCATTCTTGATGACAAAGAAACAATCGCCAAGGTGTTGAGCATCTATCTTGCCGCGGAATTTCAGTGTACCTGGCTCCCCGATGGTCTGCAAGGCGTAAAATGGTTGCAGGATGGCAACACGCCCGACCTTATCATCACCGACATTCGTATGCCGGGCATGAGAGGAGACGAGTTCCTGGAGTGGATTAAACAGAACGAACTCTTCAAGCACATACCCGTCATCATGCTGAGTTCGGAAGACAGTACTTCCGAGCGCATCAAGTTGCTGGAGATTGGAGCAGCAGACTATATCGTCAAGCCCTTCAACCCGATGGAGCTGAAGATTCGCATCAAGAAGATTATCTGATTTAGAGTTTAGCATTGAGAGTTTAACGTTGAGAGTTGTTTTGAGTAGTTGGTTTAAAGATTTGGAGACTACAGTCAACTCTCAACTATTAACCCTTTTGACGGTGGGAATTTATAGAACCCAGCTAAACTCTCAAACTACTCTAAACTCTAAATTCTCAACACTAAAGTAAACATGACGAAGGTCATATACTTCGGACACAACGAAGAGACGTTACAGATGGTTCAGTTCCTGCCTGGCAGAGTTATCAGGCAGGCACACAACTACCTTGAGGTACAGCGACTATGTGCAGCTGAACCCCACATCAATTTCATCATTCTCTTTGAACGGCAGACAAAGAATGAAGACCTCACCGCCATTTCTTACCTCAATGCAAAGGTACCCAATGCCTATATCATACTGCTGATAAAGAAGCTCTCGCATTCTGAAATCAAGCAGTACAACAAGGCAGGCATTGACGACACACTGCCAGAGCATCCCACGATAGAACAGTTGCACAGCAAGATACAGTTTGTCGAACTGCATGAGAATCAACTCATCAATGACCTCGTGACAAAGCGTACCTTGCTGAAATTCCGCATCCCACTGTGGAAACGTGTGTTCGACATCGTCTTTGCCTCATGCGCATTGGTGGCCCTCTCCCCCGTCTTCCTTCTCACGGCCATTGCCATCTATGTGGAGAGTCCGGGAAAGGTGTGGTACACGAGCAAGCGTGTGGGAGCCAACTACAAGATTTTCAATTTCCTCAAGTTCCGCAGCATGTACATCGGAGCCGATAAGCGGCTCAAGGATTTCAACGCCCTCAACCAGTATGCGCAGGCTGAGGAACCGGCCAAGGAGGAAGACAAGGCTCAGGCCGCGAGCTGCCTCTCTCTAGACAGCATCATGGCGTTCGACGAAATGGACGGCATCTATGTCAACGATGACAGCATCATCTCGGAACGAGACTTCCTGCGACAGAAACAGATGCAGACGGAAAACGCCTTTGTCAAACTTGAGAATGACCCACGCATCACCAAGGTGGGACGCTTCATACGCAAGTACAGCATCGATGAGCTGCCTCAGCTCATCAACATACTGAAAGGCGACATGTCGGTGGTGGGCAACCGTCCCCTGCCGCTCTATGAAGCAGAGAAACTCACGGGTGACGACACCATCGACCGCTTCATTGCTCCCGCCGGACTCACGGGTCTGTGGCAGGTGGAGAAGCGTGGCGACTCGGGAAAACTCTCCGCTGAGGAGCGAAAGCAGCTGGACATCACCTACGGTCGTACCTACAGCTTCATGCTCGACATGAAGATTCTTCTCAAGACGTTCACGGCATTCGTACAGAAAGAAAATGTATAATTCCCAAGAATTCTGCATGATGAATAGACTCAAGCTTATTTTACTCCTCTATATCGGGATGACGGCCTGCGGTGTATCAGCCCAGGTGAATGACAAAAACCAGGGCATCGTGGCAGGTTATTTTGATACCGACGATGAAACGAATAACCAACGCATCGACTACTCCAACTTCCGTCTGCCGCCCTTAAGCCTGCTTTTCGAGAACGCCAAGTCGAACCCCAGCATCGAACTCCTGGCCAGGGAGGAAGCCATCCAGCGGGAACTCTGCAAGAAGGAACGCAGGAACTGGTCCACCTGGATTACGGGTAGTGCAGCCTATTCCTATGGTGTGATGGACAGCTACGGCACCTCAGAAAGCGTCATCTCACCCGTCATATACCAGTACATGGGTTCCAAGCAGAACTATTGGAACATAGGTGCCCGCGCCAACATCCCCCTGAGTGACATCCTCGACATGAAGTCGCGCGCCAAGCGGCAACGGCTGGCTACGGAAAAGGTGGCACTCCAGAAGGACATCGCCTACGAGGAACTGAAGCAGACCATCGCCACACTCTACGTGCGCATCACCAACAACATGATTTCGCTCAAGACGGCGGGTGAGAATGCCGCTGCTTACAAGGGTGCAGGTCTGCTCAACGAGGAGGAGTTCAAGATGGGTGAGATTACGGTAAGGGACCTGGCCGAGACGAAGCGCTGGGAGAGTTCTGCCACCCAGGAATACCAGAACCTGCAGTCGGCCATCACGACCGACATCCTCGTGCTCGAGATTCTCACCCACACCCCCATCATCACGAACTCTACCGTAGAAATCAACTATAGTAGTAAAAAATAGTCAGAGTCATGGAAATTCTAAGATACATTCTGCGCTTCTTCTACCGCATCAGGTGGTACCTCGTCATCCTGCCGCTCATCACGCTGGCCATCGCATGGTTCATGACACGCAAGGAGGATAAATTATATAATGTAGAGACAACCATCTATACGGGTATCATTTCGGGCTACAGCCTGGAGGGTACGGCGGGTGCCAACTCGCGTGCCAACATGGCAAACCTTCTGCTCATCATCAGTACGGAGAAGACCATTAGGAAGGTGTCGCTCAGGCTCCTGGCACGTTGCCTGATGTATGGTGACCCAGATCATGACAACAACTATATCTTTGCCGAGCATTACCGCCAGTTGAGAAGTGCCTGCCCCAACGAGGTGCTGGCACTGGTGGATAAGCGAAGCGAGAACCGCACCGTGGATAACCTCACGGCCTACGCTACTCCCAAGGCCGACAATTTCATCTACCAGATTCTCTCCCACAACATGTATTTCGGCATTCCCGACATCTCGAGTCGCCTCAAGGTCATACAGCTGGGAGGTTCCGACATGATCCAGATTGGCTATTCCTCCAACGATGCCGGTATTGCCTACAATACGCTGGAGATTCTCAATGAGGAGTTCATCAGCCAATATCAGGCTATTCGCTACGGCGAGACGAACAACGTCATCAAGTTCTTCGAGAATGAGGTAAACCGTCTCTACCGCATCCTGTGTGGGGCAGAGGACGACCTTATTGCCTACAATGTATCCAAGCGCATCATCAACTACGTGGCACAGACGGAACAGGTGGTGGCCACGGACGGACAGTTCAAGGACTTGGAGAACCAGCAGTTGATGGCACGCATGACACAACGTGCCGTCATCGACTACCTGGAAACACAGATTGGAGACAAGATCAACCTCATCAAGAACAATGAGGAATTTCTGGAGAGCCTCAACCACATCTCACGCCTAAAGTCCAGAATCTCCAATCTGGAGCTTATGGCCGACGAGAACGACCCGAACGCACAGGATGTCATCAGTGAAACCCGTTCGGAACTGGACGATGCAGAGGAACACACACGTACCGTCACGTACTCCATAGCCGATGCAATGACCACTCCCATAGGCATCAAGAAGAAGGAACTGCTCAGCGAATGGCTGAACCAGATGTTGAAGCAGGAGAGCACCATAGCCGAAATGCAGGCCATGGACGTGATGCGCGAGAAACTGCAGAATGAGTTCCTCTATTACTCCCCCATCGGAGCTACCCTTGGCCGCAAGGAGAGGCACATCGGATTCATCGAGACGAATTACATGGAGATGCTGAAGGCCCTCAACTCAGCCCGCCTGCGCCAGCGAAACCTGCAGCTCACCACGGCCACACTCAGAGTGCTCAATCCCCCTATGTTCCCGTTGAACAGTGCCCCCAGCAACCGTCTCTCCATACTACTCATGGCCTTCCTGGCCACCTTCGGCGGTGTGGCAGCCTTTTTCTACATCATCGAGATGCTGGACCGCACCCTGCGTGACCGAATGCGCACGGAAAGTCTTACCAACGTACCCGTCATCGGCTGCTACCCGAAGGAGAGCAACCTGCGGTACCGTAAATATAATAAGGTAATCAACGACATGGCCTTGCGCCAGCTCAGCAAGTCGCTACTGCCCTATCTCGACACGGAACACAAGAACGTCATCAACCTGTTGAGCACCAGCGAAGGAAACGGCAAGAGCTACATAGCCAACGAACTGGATGACCTCTGGACCTCCTTAGGCTTACAGGTGCGAAGACTCACCTACGATGAGGACTTCCTCACGGATGACAAGAAGTACATCATGGCACGCTGCATCGAAGACCTGTGTCCCGACCTGCAGAACAATGAGGTGCTGCTGGTGGAGTATCCCTCTCTCGATGAGCATGAAGTGCCGCCTGTGCTGCTGAATGAAGGTACCGTGAACCTCCTTATATCGCGTGCCAACCGCACCTGGAAGGACATCGACCAGAAAGCCCTTAACCAGCTTAACTCGGTACTGGAAAAGAAGGAGACGCTCTTCTTCTATCTCACCGAGACTGGACGCGATGCCGTGGAGGAGTTCGTGGGACAGCTGCCTCCCTACACGTCTTTCAAGAACTTTGTCTATCGCATGTCACAACTCGGCCTCACAGCCACAGAAACCAACAATCGCAAGTAAACCCCTCAGCAAGAAGACACACCATACATGACCCTCAGCAGGCTAATACCTCAGGAAGACCAGTTGTGCAAAACCTGGTATGCACTGTATTTCGTCAACTTCTTCGTCATGGGAGTCGGCAGGTATGTCAGCTACCCCATGCCGGTGTCATTGCTTGTGGAACTGTTCTACTTTGCCTGCATCATCGCCTCGGCTTCCGACGAGAACAACAAGGGAAACATCGGTCGGGCCGCCTGCACCATGCTGTGGCTCTATCTCCCCTGGGTCATCTATTCGCTGCTTGAGGCCGGCAACATGTCTTCGCAGATAGCCTTCAACGTCATCTTTACCCGCTGGTTCGCCGAAATCCGCAACATGGGGTTCCAGGTGGTGTATGGTATGCTGGTCTGTGCCGCCATCTTCGTCAAGAAGGGGCAGCTGCTCACTATGTATAAGGTATGGGGACTGTGCATCCTCATCTGCACGGGCAAGACCCTCATGCAGCAGTACATGGGCTTCGACTATGCCGAGGCTGCCTTCCTGGCCGGAGGAGGAGCACGCACCCACATGGTGAACGGTATCATCCGCTATTTCTCCCTCTTTCCCGATGCAGCCACCCACGGATGCTGCATGGCAGCATCAGCCGCCACCTTTGTTTCCGTCACGTTGAGCGTGCAGGACAAGCGCGAGAAGATTTTCTTCGCCATCTGCACGCTGGCCGCTGCCTACAGCATGATGGCTTCGGGCACGCGTACGGGCATCTTCGTACTGGGTGTCGGCATCATGGTCTATGCAGCCCTCTCCAAGCGCATTGCGGCCATCGTGACCAGCTGCATCCTGGGAGGCATCTTCCTGGGTGTCCTCATCTTCACGGACATAGGCCAGGGCAACAGCATGATACGCCGAATGCGAAGTGCCTTCAACAAGGACGATGCCTCGATGGCCGTACGCGAGATGAACCAACAGGCCATGGAACGCTACGTGAATGAATTGCCCTTAGGACTGGGAGCAGGCATTCGTACGGGTGACATCCCTCCCAGCAACAAGAATTACTATCTGTCCATCGTGCCGCCCGACTCCACCTGGGTTTATGTGAACATACGCTATGGGAACCTGGGGAAGTACATCTTCCTCTTCTCCTTCTTCTCGATATGCCTCTATGCCGGCATCATATGCTTCTTCCGCATACGAGACCCCGAACTCCGCGGACTGTTGGCAGGACTGACCAGTGGGGCCACGGCCATGGTGGTGGCTGGCTATGCCAACCACATCCAGTTGCAGTACCCCAACTGCTTTATCTTTTTCGGACAACTGGTCATCGTCTATCTCGGTCCCCAGATGGACGCACGCATAGCTGAGGAACAGCTCAGGAAAGACAAGGAACTACTCGCCCAATCTGAACAGGAATGAATTACCCCTACGACATCACATTCATCACCATCAACTACAATGGCTTTGCCGAAACGGCAGAGCTGATAGGCTCACTCTGTCAGGTGGTCAGGTCGGTGTCGTATGAGGTCATCGTGGTTGACAACCATTCCTTGCACGAGGAAGGCCGTCGCCTGCAGGAGGCTTTCCCGCAGGTTACCGTCATCTGCAACGACAGCAACCTGGGGTTTGCGGGTGCCAACAATGTGGCGGTTCCCCGTGCCCAGGGCCGCTACCTCTTCTTCATCAACAATGATACCCTGGTAGAGGAAGACCATTTCGACCAACTCATCCAGCATATCGAGGCCAACGAGCGCATGGGACTCATCTGTCCCAAGTTGCGCTTCAGCTGGGACAACCGCCCCATCCAGTTTGCGGGTTTCACGCCCCTGAGCCGCTTCACCCTTCGCAATGCGGCCATAGGGTATGGTGAGGAGGACAAGGGGCAGCATGACCAGCCCTCTCCTACCCCCTTTGCCCATGGGGCGGCCATGATGGCCCGTCGTGAGATGCTCCATAAAGCGGGCCTGATGTGGGAGGGCTATTTCCTCTATTTCGAAGAGATGGACTGGAGCGAACAGATACGCCGGAGCGGGTATGAGATAGGGTACGACCCATGCCAGACGGTGTTCCACAAGGAGAGCAAGACCATCGGTACGGGCTCACCCGTCAAGCACTACTACATGACACGTAACCGCCTGCTTTTTGCCCAGAGGAACCGGAAGGGTCTCACCCGCCTGCTCTGCTATGCCTACCTCACCTTCGTATCTCTATGTATTCACCTGCCCCACCTGCTGTTTCAGGGCATGAAGCCGCAGGCCTCCAGCGTATGGAGGGGCATCAAAGACTTCTATACGGCATGATGTGGCTCATTATTGACATACTCGACTTCGTTCTCTTTGCCGTGGTTGCACTGACCGTAATATACCTTGTGTTTTACGCCTTTGCCTCGACGCGCTATCAGCGTATCGAAACGGGCATCCTGCGCAAGCATGGACGCTTCCTCGTCATCCTCACCTGCAACGGTCAGCAACCTGCCATCGAGGACACCATCCGGTCGCTCCTCCATCAGGACTATGACACCAAGGACTTCGACGTGCTGGTTTCCGGTTTCAACCTCACCCCGCTCCAGGCCATCAAGCTGGCTCAGTACCCCATCCACCTGCTCCGTGCCAAGGGACGCGGTTTCCACAAGCACAAGGCGCATGAGTTTGCCGTACTGCAGTTCCAGAACATGAAGATCTACGACCAGATTGTCTTTCTCGACCCAGGTGAGACGGTCACCTCCGACTTTCTCAGCGAACTCAACAAGGTGCTGCAGTCGGGCATTCGCTTCTGCCAGCTCCACCGACGCCCAGTTTCCACCCCCTCCCATACTTCGCAGATTATCGCCACCATGGAGGAGATCAACAACAGCATCTTCCGCAAGGGCCATGTGGCCATTGGCTGTCCCTCGGCCCTGGCTCCCTCGGGCTATGTCATCGACTACAACTGGTACAAGGCGCACATGCGTTCCAACACGTCCAACGACGAGATAAAGGGGCTGGAAAACCTGCTTCTCAAGGAACGTGTCTTTGTGGATTATGTGGATGAAATCTGTGTCTATACGCCTGCCGTGGAACACCGTGGGGAGATAGCCCACACGCGCAAGGAGTGGATAGAGGGTCGCCTCGGCTCGCTCTTCACCCACCTTCGTGGATTGCTGCCGGCATTCTTCAGCTTCAATTTCAGCCTCTGCGACAAGATTCTCCAATGGATCATGCTTCCACGCATCATCATGATGGGGGTCATCATGCTCATGAGTCTCATCCTGCCCTTCATCTATTTTACGCTGGCCATCAAGTGGTGGGTGCTCTTCCTCCTCGTCACCTTTGCCTTTGCCCTGGGCACGCCCGACTATCTTGTCGATAAAGAGTGGACCAAGTCCATGCTCATCTTTCCCGTCATCTTCATCCAGACGGGTTTGCGACTGATGTGGCAAAATCCTGTGGTGCTGAAACTGAGGAGCCTGTTGAAGAAAGGGGTCAAGGCAATCCCCCCAGAGCAAGAACAATGAGGAGATTCCCCTAATACAAAACCTTAAAACTGTATGCTCATGGAACTGACCCTACACATCCTCGACCTCCTCCTCTTCCTGACCATCGCCTTTTCGGTGGCCTATACCGTCCTCTTTGCCCTCTTCTCCCTGTGCAGCCGTCGGAAGATTGCACCGCAGACGGAGAGGCAGAACCGCTTCCTCGTGGTCTTTCCGGCCTATGCCGAGGATGCCGTCATCATGGGCAGTGTGTCTTGCCTGTGGCAGCAGGACTATCCCACCTCGCTCTTCAACGTTGTGGTGGTGGCCGACCACATGAAGCCTGCTACCCTGACCCGCCTCCGTGAACTTCCCCTCCAGCTTCTCGTGGCCGACTATCATCCCAGTTCCAAGGCCAAGGCACTCCAGTTGGCCGTTTCCCGCTGTTCGGAAGACTTCGACTATATCGTCATTCTCGATGCCGACAATCATGTCCGTCCCACCTTCCTTTCGCAACTCAATGCCTGCTGTCACCCCGGTATCACCGCCATGCAGGCTCATCGCATGGCCAAGAATACCAACACGCCCGTGGCCTTGCTCGATGCCGTCAGTGAGGAGGTCAACAATGCCATCTTCCGCAAGGGACATCAGACCGTGGGTATGTCGGCGGCCCTCATCGGTTCGGGCATGTGCCTGGAGTTCAACTGGTTCAGGAAACATGTCATGCAACTCTCCACGGCGGGTGAGGACAAGGAGATTGAAGAGGCCCTTCTGAGGGAGAAACATCCCGTGATGTATCTGGAGGACATCCCCGTGCTGGACGAGAAGGTGCAGACGGGCATCAGCTTCGGCAACCAACGCAGGCGTTGGATAGCTGCCCAGCTCTACTCCCTCCGTTCGCTCTTCCGCCTGCTCCCAACCGCCTTCAGGGAGGGCAACCTTCACCTCATCGACAAGTTTGTGCAGCACCTGCTCATCCCCCGCAGCATCTGCCTCTGTCTTTCGACACTTCTCACCATCATCGTGTGCTGCCTGTCAAGGCAGCATGGAATAAAATGGATCATCCTCACGGGACTGCTCTATGCCGCTGTGGTGGCATGCATCCCACGGAGGTTCTTCCGTCGCTCACTCTTTGTAGCCGTCCTCCATATTCCCCTGTTAGTGGGGCGTATGGTACTCGGTCTCTTCGGCCTCAAGGGGGCTGTCACCCACTTCATCCACACGGAACACACTGCCTCAAAGTCCGTTGACCAAGCTTAGAAGCTAAATCTCTCTGACCACCTTGGCCGGAACACCCAAGGCAAGTGAATGGGGCGGAATGTCATGCGTCACCACACTGCCCGCCCCCACGATGCTGTGGCTCCCGATGTGTACCCCTGGGGTCAGCACACAATTGGCCCCTATCCACACATCGTCTTCAATGACCACCTCGGCCGTCGTGACCTGCTGTTCGTCAAACCGCTTCTCTGGGTCACTGAAACCATGATTCAGTCCCGACACCACGACCCCCTGGGCAAGATTCACATGGTCCCCGATTCGTACGGGGCCGATAATGGTATTGTGCAACCCCACACGACTGTGGTCCCCGATGCGTACGGCTCCCACGGCATTGTTTACGCAAGCATAGCTCTCTACCACACTCTTCTTGCCCAAAGAGAAGGTCTGAAAGGGCACCACATCCATGCGGGCACTATGATGGATTACGCTGCTCCAGGCACATTGCGTGTAGAGGGGACGGAACAGGCGAAGCCACAGTCGGGGACGTGTTTCCACGGGATGAATCATCAGCCAAAGAAGTAGCTTCTTCAGTTTTCCATGTTTCAGTTTTGCGGTTATCTGCATGATATTTATGTGTATTATCGCTGTTGTTAGCGGTAAGTAATCGGATTTACGCCACAAATGTAATAAAAATAATTGCATAAAACAAATATATTTAGTACTTTTGCGGAAATGAAGCATTACTATGAGCACAACAGCTATCATATTCTGGGCTTGCATGGCCATCGTAGCCTATACCTACGTGGGGTACGGCCTTATCCTCTACCTCATCGTGCGCATCAGGCGCATCTTCCGTCCTCGCCCTCGTCCCGTTCCTCCGCATGAGGGGGAATGGCCTGAGGTGACGCTTCTCATCTGTGCCTACAATGAGGAGGATGTGGTGGATGAGAAGATGGAGAACAACCGTTCGCTGGATTATGAAGCGGGCAAACTGCACATCGTCTTCGTGACGGATGGCAGTGATGATGCCACCAACGAGCGGCTGGCGGCTTATCCTGATGTACAGGTGCTGTTCCGGCCGGAACGCAAGGGCAAGACGGCAGCTCTGAATCGTGCCATAGGCTATATCAACACCGACCTTGTGGTCTTCACCGATGCCAACACCCACCTGAACAGGGAGGCCATACGTGAGATTGTCACCTGCTTCCAGGACCCCAAGGTGGGATGTGTGGCCGGTGAGAAGCGCATCTTGGTGCGCCAGCAGGACGGTATGGCAGCTGGAGGGGAAGGGGCCTACTGGAAATACGAATCGACCCTGAAAGCCCTGGACAGCGAACTCTGCAGCACCATGGGTGCAGCGGGCGAACTCTTTGCCGTACGCAAACGTTTCTTCCAGCCTATGGATGTCAACATGCTGCTCGATGACTTCATCATGTCAATGCGTATCGTGGAACAGGGGTACCGCATAGCCTACTGCCGTGATGCCTACGCCTGTGAGACGGGGTCTGCCGACATAGAGCAGGAGAAGAAGCGGAAGGTACGCATTGCTGCTGGGGGCTTGCAGAGCATCTGGCAGTTGCGAGGACTGCTCAACCCCTTCCGCCACGGCTGGGTGTCGTTCCAGCTCCTCTCCCACCGTTTCCTGCGCTGGAGCGTCACGCCCTTCTGTCTGCTGGCCCTCATTCCACTCAACCTCATGCTGATGTGGGAAACGGGTCATCCGCTCTACATCACGCTCTGGGGGCTGCAATGCGTCTTCTACCTCCTCGCACTCAGGGGCAGTCAGGATGAACAGCAGGGGCGCAGGCGTACCCTCACCATGATTCCCTTCTACTTCCTCTTCATGAACCTCAACGTCTTCGGAGGCATCAGATACCTTATTAATAAAAAGAAGGGCACGGGAGCCTGGGAGAAAGCCCGAAGGGCCTGAATTGAAGTAAAAACCTAATAAACATCCATAACCTTATGGGAAAGAAAGCCGTAAAAAAGTACTTTAGTGCCGTAATCCTCACCATCACGATCTTCCTCTTCGTCATTATCCTCGTCGGACTCTATGGCGGAGAAGTCTCGCCCGAAGGCAACACCCTTCGTGCCACCGCCACCATGCTGTTGCCCATCTTCGTGGCCCTCAACCTCCTCACCCTCCTATATTGGGCCATCCGCCGTTCGTGGTTCGTCCTCATCCCCCTCGTCTCCATGGCCTGTTCCTACAGATATGTGGGCACCATCTTCCAGTTTGGTTCGAAACCCGAGGATGTCAAGTACGACCTTGCCGTGGCCACCTACAACGTACATCGTTTCAACCGTGATGCCACGGGTATCGTGTCGATGGAGGTGGTGAACACCTTGCAACGCCAGGGAGCCGACATCATCTGCATGCAGGAGTTCGATAATGCGGCCAGTGGTGACGTACGTACGGTGCTTGAGAAGTGCAAGGAGCTCTATCCGCACCAGGTGCTCTCCAAGGACCTTGCCATCCTGAGCCGTTACCCCATCAAGGAGTCAAAGGCTATGCCCTTCGAGTTCAGCAACAATGGTGCCCTCTGGGCCGACGTGCAGGTTAGCAAGGAACACCTCATCCGCGTCTTCAACGTACACATGGAGACCACGGGCATCAGCGGCAATCTCCATCAGGCGGCCAAGGCTGCTGCCGGACAGGGGGGTACCAAAATCGACATGATGATGCAGGAGGAGGTTAGAGGAAGGTTGACCGACAGCTATGTCTTCAACGGCATCGTGCGTGGAGGACAGGCGGTACAGATCGCCAACGAGAAGCACAACACGCCCCACCCCATCATCCTCTGTGGCGACTTCAACGATGTGCCTTACTCCTATACCTATCTCACCTTGTTGGGTCAGCTCAAGGATGGTTTCAGGGAAGGCGGTCATGGGTTTGCCTCTACCTACAATGGGGCCAAGGGACTCATGCGCATCGACTACATCTTTCATTCCGAAGGGATGAAGAGCGTGGATTACTACACCCTCGATACTGAATACTCCGACCACAAACCAGTCATCTCGAAGATTACTTTCCACAGCGAAGCACAGGAGTAGCGGTCATGGCACAGCCTGACTGATGCTCCTTCTTGCGAGGAAAAAAACAGGAGGCATGAATATTCATGTCTCCTGCACTTTTATAGAACCCACCTTCAGCAGATTCCCTATTCTGCTTTTTTGCAAAGAGGGATGTACAGACTGAAAGTTGAACCTACCCCAACCTCTGAGCTGAGTTCCAACTTGCCGCCCATCATGTCGGCAAAGTTCTTGCAGAGGATGAGTCCCAGACCCGAACCCTCCTCACGGTTCGTACCGTACTTGGAGAAATGCGTATCCTTGTGGAAGAGGCGGTTCATCTCCTCCTCCGTCATGCCACATCCCTCATCCTGCACGCTCAACACGGCAAAGTCGCCTTCCAGGGCCGCCTTGATGTAGATATGCTTGCCCGACTCCGTGAACTTGATGGCGTTCGAAAGCAGGTTGCGCAACACGGTGCTGCACATATCCACGTCGGCCGTTACGATGGCCTGGAACTCACGGGCATCCTCTGCCACAAGTTCGATGCCCTTCTGCGAGGCCACACCCTTATACATATCCATCAGTCCGGCAATGATGGTCGAAGCCTCAAAGTCCTGATATACCACCTGGAGCGTTCCCGTCATCGACTTGGTCCACTTCAACAGGTTGTCCAGGAGGCCGAAGAGTTCGTTCACCTGCTTGCTCGACTCCATGAGCAGGGCTATCATCGACTCGTCCATACCCATCTCCACCATGAGGTCCTCCACGCACTTGAGGGACATCTTGATGCACCCCAAGGGAGAGCGAAGGTCATGGGCAATGACGGAATACATCTTGTCGCGCCCGTAGATGACCTGCTTGAGATGTTCGTTCTGGTCCTCGATGACGGCCCTCGAAGCCGTAATCTTCAACTGCGAACGCACACGCGCCAGCAGCACGTCACGCTCGAAGGGTTTGGTCAAGTAGTCCGAAGCACCTGCCGAGAATCCCCTCACCATGGTGTCCTTGTCCTCAAAAGCCGTAAGGAAGAGGATGGGAGTATTCATGAACTGTTCGTCTGACTTGAGCAGTTTGGCAAGGCTGATACCGTCGAGCTTGGGCATCATGATGTCCAGGATGAAGAGGTCGGGAGGTGTCTCCCTGGCCATATCCACCACCTTGGTCGGATCAGTGGTCTGCACGATGGTAAATCCCTCACGGGCCAGTACCATCTTCAGCAGCAGCACGTTGGCCATGACGTCATCAACGATGAATATGGTGAAATCCTTAGGGTCAATATCCGTGAATCCCTGTGTGTATTTCTCTATGTTATTCATATAGCTAGGAGCTGTGCATATTTGTTTATGATGCAATTAGATTAAGGCTTGTCAGAAATTCGGCCGGCGGGCTTCGAAGTACTCGATGACCTTGCGAAGGCCGTCCTCCAGCTTCA
>CALZGT010000028.1 GCA_945787235.1 uncultured Prevotellaceae bacterium | reverse complement strand
GCATGAGATCGTGATAGTCATGTCCCTGGGCATACCAGGCTATGCCGGGGGCCACACGGGAGGGACGGTAGTTCATGGCTACGCTGACCACGCTGCGTGTGCCGGGCACCAACAGGCAGGGGTCCATGCGTTTGGCAAAATGGTTCTCCAGGTAGTGCATGCCGGCCTGACCACCATCGTCGAGCCAACGGCGGTAGGACGCGGCCACACCGGCCTCCACGGGAGTGGCGGGAGCCATGCCACAAAGTGCAAAGCCAAGGCGGTGGGCCTCGGCTTTGACGTGTGTGCTAATCAAACACCTTGAATTCATATCCTTGTTCCTTGAGCCACTGTATCGACTCGGGCAGGGCTGACTTGAGTTTTTCGATACTCTTCATCGAGTCGTGGAAGGTGATGATACTGCCGTTGCGGGTATATCGCTTCACGTTGTTGACCACATCCTGTGGCGTAATCCACTTGCTGTAGTCGCGTGTCACCACGTCCCACATCACCACGCGGTAGCGTTTCCCCAACCTGATGTATTCCGACCACTTCATCCATCCGTGCGGCGGACGGAAGAGATTCGTCTGGAGCAGTTCGTTGGCCCGCTCTACGTTGCGCACATAGTTACGGCTCAGCCAGCGGAGCCCCCCGATGTGGTTGTAGGTGTGGTTGCCGATGCGGTGCCCACGCCGCCTTACCTCCTCCAGGAGGTGCGGATACTTGCGTGCATTGTCGCCCACCATGAAGAAGGTGGCCTTGATGCCGAAGCGGTCCAGCACATCGAGGGTAAAGGGGGTAGCCTCCGGGATGGGGCCGTCATCGAAAGTCAGATAGACAGACTTCTCACGGCTGTCCATGCGCCACGTGGCACGGGGATAGAGCCAGCGGAGGTAGATAGAGGGCTGTTCGATGAACATAGCCTACTCCTCTCCATACCCGGCACGGGCACCCCAAGCCATATAGGCATTTTGGAAGGCCTTCTCGTACATGGCATACTGCTTGGAACCCGTGGCCTCCAGTGCCTCGATGGCGGCGTTGAACTGAATGAGGTAGTAGCGACATTCCTCCACGTTGCTCTGGAAGCGTGCATCACTCTGTCCCAGGTACCAGTCGGTATATTGCTTGACGTTCCGAAGCAGGGGAAGGAGTATCTCCTCGGCCTTCTTCTTCTCACCCAGTGACGTCCATGCTTCGGCCAGATCGACACTGCCGCTCACGTAGGTGTGGGGCACGGTATAGGCAGGGATGGCCGTCTCGGCCTTCTCCAGGAGTTTGCGTGCCTTGTCCTTCTTGCCCTCGGCAAGGAGTTGCTTGACAAGCTGTCCGAAGAGGCGGCGGTGCGTGTTGCACATTCGCATGATGGTCTCATCCACGTAGAAGTCGGGGTTGTCCAGACCTCCATAGCGGAACTTGTTCATCAGGTTGTCGTACATGCGCTCGGAGTCTATGCGCAGGCCAGACTTGTTGGTATTGAAGGGAGTGATGCGATAGGCCAGACCCTCCTGAACGAAATTGTCGCCCAGCGAACCGTAGTTCTCGCTGCCCACCGTGACAGCCACGTACATGGGACGCTCCCAGTTGCAACCTGCCAGCATCTCGTACATCATCACCTCGCTCTTATATACCACGCGGCGACCCTTGAGGGAGATGGTCATCTTCTCGGGGATACTGTCGGCAGCTACCATCATGCCACTCCTCTCGACAGCCGCGGGATCCACGGTAATCTGGAGACGGTCGGTGGGGAAGATGGGGCCCCGCACATAACGGCTACGATAGTGGTATATCTCGTACAGTTGCTGGTAACGCTGTGCTCCGTCCTCATCGCCACGCTGCATGCAGTCGCGTACCATTTCCTCGCACTTGCCCATGCCCTGCTGGGCCTGCTGGTAGAGATACTGCTTGAGTTCGGCCACTAAGGAGTCCTTGCCCAGGATCCACTTGTCGATGACGGTACGCAGTTCGTAGGGATTGTCGCCCAGGATGCGGTGCAGACTCACAGAATCCTCGGCAAACTCACTCATCAGTTCATCCAGAAGGGTGGCATCGACGATGACAGCCTCATTGGTGCCAGAAACATACTGCAGGCGCGGCCAACTGATGGGCAGGGAGGGAGAGTCATAGGCCGGACGCTTCATCTGGTCGATGTACCAGTCGGTCTGCAGGTAGGAGAGGTTGCAGACGCGCGTGTCGGTACGGAAGCCCTCAGTCTCCTGGTTGTACCACAGGGGGAAGGTGTCGTTGTCACCATTGGTGAAGATGATGGGGTTGCCCTTCTCCTGCAGGGTCATCAGGTAGTTCTGTCCGAAGTCACGGCAGGTATAGCGGCCGCTGCGGTCATGGTCATCCCAGTTCTGCGCCGCCATCTGCAAAGGAACGGCCACGCAGAGGAGGGGCAGGAGGGCAGCCACAAGGCTTTCCTTCTTCATCATGCGCTGCAGGAACTCCGTGAGGGCCGTGACACCCAGACCAATCCAGATGGCATAGGCATAGAAGGAACCTGCGTAGGCATAGTCACGCTCACGGGGCTGCTGGGGTGTCTGGTTCAGGTAGAGGACAATGGCCAGTCCCGTCATGAAGAAGAGGAAGAAGACCACCCAGAACTGCTTCACACTCTCGTCGGAACGCATGATCTGCCAGAAGAGGCCGACAAGACCCAGCAGCAGGGGCAGCATGTAATAGACGTTGCGACCCTTGTTGTTCTTCAGGTCATCGGGCAGCATGTCCTGAGGACCCAGACGGGCATCGTCCCAGAAGGAGATACCAGAAATCCAGTTGCCATGCTCAGCCTCACCATTGCCCTGGATGTCGTTCTGACGTCCGGCGAAGTTCCACATGAAGTAGCGCATGTACATGTAGTTAATCTGGTAGCTGAAGAAGAACTTGAGGTTCTCGAAGAAGGTCGGGACACGGATGGTGGCCTTGGAACCGTCGTAGTCGGTCACCACGGCATCACGCCCCTCTATGCCGCCCAGCAGACTCTCGTAGGCTGCAGCATGGCGGTCGTCGTTGCTGTACATGCGGGGGAAGAGCATGTTCACCTGGTATTCGTATTCCTGGTCATAGCGTACGATTTCATACTGGTCCTTCTCGTCGGCCGAAGCCTTCTCCTTGCGCTGATAGACGGCAGCTCCCTGCTTGCTCTTGGGAGAACCGTTCTCATCATAGGCTACGGGGGAGTTATAGACAGGACCATAGAAGAGGGGACGCTGACCGTACTGCTCACGTCCCAGGTACTGGCCGAGGGTGAAGATGTCCTCGGGAGAGTTCTGGTCCATGGGGGTATTGGCTGTACTGCGTATCACGATGACGGCATAGGAACTGTAGCCAATCATGATGAGCAGCATGCACAGCAGGGAGGTGTTCTTGAAACGGGCACTGACGAGGTTGTCCCACCACAGGGCCACGGCCAGAAGGGCCAGAACCACCACACCGATGACAAGGCTGGAGGTGCCATGACCATAGAAGGGAATACCCAGCAGGGCCACGCTCAGGAGGTAGGCCACGTTGCCGCGCACGAGGCTGCGGCATACAGTACTCTCCCAGATGGCCCACAGCACCACACCTACCAGGACGATGAGGTAGATGATGAGACCGGTGTTGAACCCGAAGCCCAGTTGGTTGACGAAGAGCAGTTCAAACCAGCCCCCGACCTTGACAATGCCGGGCACAATGCCGTAGAGTACCACAACGACGAGGACACAACTGACCAGAAGGGCCAGGAGCGAACCCTTGAGGTTGGCTCCGGGGAACTTGCGGTAGTAGTAGATGAGCACCAGGGCAGGCAGGCACAGCAGGTTGAGCAGGTGGACACCGATGCTCAGACCCGTCATGTAGGCAATGAGGATGAGCCAGCGGTCACTGTGAGGCTCGTCGGCATGGTCTTCCCACTTCAGCATCAGCCACACTACAAGGGCTGTGAAGAGGGAGGAATAGGCATACACCTCACCCTCCACGGCTGAGAACCAGAAGGTGTCGCTCCAGCAGTAGGCCAGGGAGCCCACCAGGGCACTGGCCTGTGTGGTGATGAGCTGGGAGGTGGTCATCTCGGCAGGAAGCGTGGTGCCCGCCGGTGTCTTGCAGATGAGGCGGCGTACCAGGTGCGAGATGGTCCAATAGAGGAACAGGATGCAGAGGGCACTGAAGAGAGCCGACATGATGTTCACCATCTTGGCCACCTGGGCAGGGTCGCTGACCAGCTGCGAGAAGAGGTTTGCCGTCAACATGAAAAAGGGTGCGCCTGGGGGATGACCCACTTCCAGCTTGTAACCGGTAGTGATGAACTCAGGGCAATCCCAGAAACTTGCCGTAGGCTCGATGGTACTGCAGTAGGTCCATGCAGCCACGGCAAAAACAAGCCAACCCATGAGGTTGTCCACTAATCTGAAACGCTTCATTGATTACTTCTTTATTTATAGTTGTTTGTTCGCACTGTAATGTTCAGGTACTTGCGGCTGCAAAATTACACCTTTTATTGTATATATACAAGCATTCAGCCCAAAATCTCCAATATGACGAAGGCTATCGGCCCACTTCGCACGTTTTTCGGTGCTTGCCCACTCCCCTCCGCGAGCGGGATTACATCGAGGAGACCGCAAAGATGAGGATGGCATAACGGGCTGCCTTGCCGATGAAGATGGCCAGCAGGGACATCCAGGGGTTAAGCCGCATGTACCCCATCATCACGGCGATGGCACTGCCCAGGATGGGAACGAAACAGAGGATGCCGGCCCATACGCCGTACTTCTGCAAGAGAGCCTCATCGCGGGCACGCTTCACAGGGTCCTTGGGCATCAGCCGGCTGCGCCACGACTCCTTGCCGGCCCGCCCTACACAATAGTTGAACATGCTGCCTCCCACATTGCCTACCGTGGCTGAGAGGAAGAGGGGAAGGGGCTCGGCACCGCTCATCTGCAGGAGTACCATCACGGTCTCGCTGCTGAAGGGGAACACGCTGCCGGCTATGAAGGAGGCCACGAACATGCCCGTGTAGCCATATTGGGCCAGGAATTCTATAAAACTATCCAAGGTGGTTATACTTTCAGGTGGGGGCTAAATGATTCAACAGGACAGGAACCGCAGATCGACTTGCCAAAAGCCCAGCACGCCCAGGGCGCAGAAGGAGAGAAGGGCCACAAGGAACAGGGCATTGGTGAAACGGGAACCCGTAAGGGCAAAGAAATGGGCCGTGAGGGGCGCACTCGTAACCATGAGCAGGGGCATCCAGTCATCCAGGTGCTGGGGCTGGAGGGCCACGAACGTCTCGATGGCAAGAAACTGGCACACGAAGACATAGAGGAGCATTCGGGTCTGGATGCGGTCACGGTAACTGGTGGAGAGGTAATGCACCATGCCTATCCATCCCCACAGGGAGATGACTGCCCAGGAGGCCCACTGCTGAAGGGTGAGGGTCTGGTAGGCTTCGCTGCTGACCGCATAGTACAGGGAGAGGGTCTCCGCCCACCGGAAGAGGAAGGAGAGGTCCCCGCTCACCATGGCATAGCCTGCCACTACGACAAATGGCATGGCAAGACCCAGGAGCACAGCCCCCAGGCTGCGCAGGGTAACGCTGCGTAGGAACACCGTCTGGTGCCATAGGAAAAACGGCAGGAAGAAAAGCAGATGGGGAACGAAGAGGCTGCCGGCACTCAGCATCAAGGCACTGTGGAAGGCATTGAGCTGGCTGCCCGGAGCCTGGTAGGTCTTGAACAGCTGGTAGTAGGCCACGGAAAGGCACACGGCGGCCACAAGGCCATGACTGTAGGTATGGAGCTGGGGCATTGCCGCTGCCGAGACGAGCCATACGGACGATACCAGACGGCTCCGCACCCGGATGAGCATGTTCACGTTGTTCATCTCCACCAGCACGTAGGCAATAAGGGCCACACAGACAAGTGCCACGAAGTGGGGAACCGTGAAGGAAAGGCGAGAGAGGAATATACCCTCACCTTCCCTCAAGGGGAACCCCCACAGCAGCAGGGTTATCACAGCACATACGGGCAGCGTGAACATGCTGCCCGATATGCGGTTCTGCAATCTGGTCTTCCTCATTCTCTCCTGGCAAAAGCTCAGAGGTCTGCCCCGATATCGCTACGGAAATACTTCTTCTCGAACTGTATCTTCTGGGCTTCCCGGAAACTCTTCTGCAGGGCTTCCTCCTTGTCACGCCCATAACTGCTCACGGCTATGACGCGACCACCGGCTGTCACCACTTGGCCGTCTTTCTCGGCAGTGCCGGCATGGAAGACGATGCTGCCCTCCACCTTGTCGATGCCCGTGATGGGGAAACCTTTCTCGTAGGCCTCGGGATAGCCACCGCTGACCAGCATCACACACACTGCGCTGCGGGGGTCGAACTCGATGGTCTTCTCGCCCAGCGTCTGGGTGGCCACGCCCTCCAGCAGTTCCACCAGGTCACTCTTGATACGCAGCATCACACTCTCGGTCTCCGGGTCGCCCATGCGTACATTATATTCTATGACCTTGGGGTCGCCCTCTACATTGATGAGACCGAAGAAGATGAATCCCCTGTAGTCGATATGCTCGGCGGCCAGACCTTCCACGGTGGGACGTATGATGCGGTCCTCGACCTTCTTCATCCAGGCTTCATCCGCAAAGGGAACGGGACTGACAGAACCCATGCCACCGGTGTTCAGACCCGTGTCATGCTCACCGATGCGCTTGTAGTCCTTGGCCTCAGGCAGGATGACATAGTCCTTGCCGTCGGTGAGCACGAAGACGCTGCACTCTATGCCGCTCATGAACTCCTCGATGACCACACGGCTACTGGCACCTCCAAACATACCGCCCAGCATCTCCTCCAGTTCCTTCTCGGCCTCTTCCAGCGTGGGGAGGATGAGTACTCCCTTTCCGGCACACAGACCGTCGGCTTTCAGGACGTAAGGAGCCTGCAGTGTCCTGAGGAAGACCTTGCCTTCGGCGAGTGTCTCGCTGGTGAAGGTCTGGTAGGCAGCCGTGGGAATATGGTGGCGCTGCATGAAGCCCTTGGCAAAGTCCTTGCTGCCCTCCAGCACGGCACCCTGACGGGAGGGACCGATGACGGGAACGTCCTTCAGGGCCTCATCGGCCTTGAAATAATCGTAGATTCCCTTCACCAGGGGGTCTTCGGGACCTACCACGACCATGTCGATGCCCTCGGAGAGGACAAAGGTCTTGATGCCTTCGAAATCATCGGCCTTGAGGGCTACGTTCTCACCCACACCCTGGGTGCCGGCATTGCCGGGAGCAATAAAAAGGCGTTCTACCTTGGGACTCTGGCTTATCTTCCAGGCGAGGGCGTGCTCACGGCCTCCGCTGCCCAGCAACAATATCTTCATAGTTCTATAATTTGATTGTTTACTTTAGGTTATTTGAGATAATCCTCAAAATACCTCGTGATGCGCTCATGCAGGTGTACCTGCTTGATACCACGCATGTTGTGACCCTCGCCGGGGTAGGTAAAGAGGTCAGGCTGGGTACCCGCATCGATGCAGGCGTTGAGGAAAGAGAGGGTGTGCTGGGGAACGCAGGTAGGATCGTTGTGACCGTAGATGATCTGAAGACGACCCTTGAGGTTCTTGGCCTTGTGGAGCAGGCTGGTCTTGGCATATCCCTCGGGGTTGGCCTGCGGGGTGTCCATATAACGCTCGCCATACATCACCTCATAGTATTTCCAGTCGATGACAGGACCTCCTGCCACGCCTACCTTGAACGTCTCAGGATGGCTGCACATCAGGTTGGTCGTCATGAATCCGCCGAAGCTCCATCCGTGCACACCGATACGGTCGGCATCGACGTAGGGCAACGACTTCAGGTAGGCCACACCCGACATCTGGTCTCTCATCTCCACTTCGCCCAACTGGCGGAAGGTGGCCTGCTCGAATGCCTTTCCTCTCCATTCACTGCCCCTGTTGTCCAGGATGAACATCAGGTAGCCCTTGGTAGCCATGTAGGCTTCCCATCCACGCAGGCCCCAGTGCCAGGATGCCTGCACGTTGTGGGCATGAGGACCGCCATAGACGTAGATGATGGTGGGGTATTTCTTCTGGGGGTCAAAGCCGATGGGTTTCACCATGCGGTAATACAGGTCGGTGGTGCCATCATCGGCCTTGATGCTGCCACTGGTAATCTCAGGAATACGGAAACCATTCTCCTTCCAACTGTCGGGAGCCAGGAGCAGGTTCTTGCCCTTGCCCGTCTTGGTGCTCAGCAGGTTGACGCTGCGGGGTATGGTGGGAGAACTGTAGGTATCCAGCACTTGCTGGCCGTCGGCACTGAGTTTCACACTGTGTACGCCATCCTCTTCACCTATGAGGACGGGCTTGCCTCCCTTGAGGCTGAGGCTATAGACACAGCGGCGGCGGGGGTCACTCTCATTGCCCAGGTAGATGACGCTGCGGGTCTTCGTGTTGAAACCCACCAGGTCCTGTACCACCCACTCGCCTCGGGTGAGCTGTGTGACCTGGTCGTTCTTCAGGTCAAGGAGATAGAGATGGTTATACCCGTCACGCTGACTCTGCATGACAGCCTTGGTGTCGTCCCAGGGCAGGAAAGACAGCGGATTACAGGGCTCGACGTATTTCTCATCGCGTTCCTGCAACACGGTACGCAGTTTCTTGCCCGTCTCGGTACTGTAGGCCACCAGGCGCATGTCGTTCTGGTCACGGTTCAGTTCGAAGACATAGAGCGTGCGGCCATCGGGAGCCCACGAGAGGTTGGTGTGGTAGTCATCGGCAGCCCCCTCCAGTTCCAGCCATACCGTCCGCTGGGTACGCACATCGTAGATACCCACCTTGACCTCATGGCTCTTCTCGCCGGCCATAGGATAATGATCTACATAGACCTGGCTGATGCGTGGGAAGATATCCACCTGCGGATAACTGGGCACCATGCTCTGGTCAAGCCGGTAGAAAGCCAGCTGCTGACCGTCAGGACTCCAGAAGGTGCCCTTGTAGATGCCGAACTCATCCCGGTGGACACTGGTGCCATAGAGGATGTTCTCGGAACCGTCGGTACTGCCGTCATGGCTCACTTGCTGCTGCTCTCCCTTGGCACTGATGACATAGAGGTTGCCCTGCAGGGTGAATGCCGTGTACTGGCTGGCAGGACAGAAATCGGCATTACGGGCCTCCTGGGGCAGGGTGACGTCTGCCACCACCAGTCCGGTCTTGAAGTTCACCAGGACCCTGCGGTTGCCCTTCTCGGTCTGCACGATGGGCTGGTCGGGATAGGGAAACTGGAAGTTATGGGCACTGTAGGCCGCCTTCTCGGGCAGGCACTTGTTGAACTGTTCCACGCTGACCAAAGTCTCGCCGGTCAGGAGGTTCTTCACCTCATCGGGAGTGGTCTCGCAAGGCACGTTGCCCCACCAGGTGGTATAAAGATTCTTGGGATAGACATTGTAGGCATTGCTGCCCATAAGGTCATCGAGCGTGAAGTCCTTCTGGGCTGAAACGGATACACACAGGGCCATCATCACCATGGCTGACAGATATTTAGCTTTCATCATTCTCCTTCTTCGTTACGGAAATCACGTTTGTAGTTACCCTCACGGCGGGGACGGCGGTCACCTTCACGGGAGAAACGACGCTTGTCATTGCCTCCCTTGTGGAAGGAACGGCGGTCGTCCTCACGTCCCTCGCGGAACTTGCCGCCACGGGCACCGAATCCCTTGCCGCGACCTTCACCATCAGAATCACGGAAACGGCGGAAACGGCCACCATGCTCCTCCATGTCACGACGGCGCTCATCCTCAGCATCGCGGCGACGCTGCTCAAAACTGCGACGGTCATCCTTCTCGTCCAGTCCCTTCTTGAAGTCACGGTTCTGCTTGAAACGACGCTTCTGGGCCATCTGACGCTTGTCTTCCTCGCTCTTCACCTCAACACCCTCGGCACGCGCCTCATTGTATTTTCCACTGAAGAGCTGGTACTTGCGCAACTCGCACTCCAGGGAACCGTTATAAAGAGGAGTCTTGAGCGAAGGCTTCAGACCAATCTGGGTAAAGCACTCCTCACGGTAGCTGAGTACCCAGGCCTCGTTGCCCTCGAAGGCATGTTTCAGGCGTTCACCAATCATCTTGTAGAGTCCCAGGAGGTCGGGAGCTGAGATGCGCTCTCCGTAGGGGGGATTGGTCACGAGGATGCTCTTCTCTGTCGGCTGCTTGAAGTCCTTGAAATCCTGCAACTTGATGTCGATGTCCTTGCTGAGACCGGCGGCCCGTACGTTGTCTGTGGCTATCTCCACGGCCTGGCGGTTGTTGTCGTAGCCATAGATGTGGTGTTCGAACTCACGCTCCTGGCTGTCATCATTGTAGATGCGCTCCAGAAGCTCTGCATCAAAGTCAGGCCACTTCTCGAAGGCATATCCCTTACGGAAGACGCCGGGGGCAATGTTGCGTGCTATGAGGCCGGCCTCAATGGGGAACGTACCGCTGCCACACATGGGGTCGATGAAATCCGTCTCACCCTGCCAGCCTGTCATGAGGATGATGCCTGCGGCCAGCACCTCGTTGAGGGGAGCCTCCACCTGGCGGGTGCGGTAGCCTCTGCGGTGCAGACTCTCGCCACTGGAGTCCAGGGACAAGGTGCAGTCATACTCTGCAATGTGGATGTGCAACTGCAGGTCGGGGTTGGAGATGCAGATGTTGGGACGGTTGCCCGTCCGCTCGCGAAACTGATCTACAATGGCATCCTTCACCTTGTAAGCCACAAACTTAGAGTGGCGGAACTCTGTGCTGAACACCACGCTGTCCACGGCAAACGTGGTGTCGTTGTCGAGATACTGGGTCCAGTCGATCTTCTGGACAGCCTCATAGACCTCGTCAGCACTCGTGGCGCGGAAGTGCTTGATGGGTTTCAGGATGCGGATGGCGGTACGCAATGAGAAATTGGCACGGTACATCATCTCCTTGTCGCCAGTGAATGACACCATGCGGCGTCCTATCTGTACGTTGTTCGCACCGAGGTCAATCAGTTCCTTGGCCAACACTTCTTCAAGTCCCTGGAAGGTCTTGGCAATAAGTTCAAATTCCATGAATCGTATTCTAAATAAATATATGCTATGATATTAAAAATTTCGCTGTTTGTTAGCCTGCACGAGGCGTTCGCCGGGTTTCGTATCTTCTGTCACCCAGAGGTTACCGCCTATCACGGTGTTGCGGGCTATGGTGATGCGCCCCAGTACCGTGGCATTGCTATAGACAATGACATTGTCCTCCAGGATGGGGTGACGTGCAATGCCCTTGATGGGATTCCCCTTCTCATCGAGGGGGAAACTCTTGGCTCCGAGCGTGACTCCCTGATAGAGTTTTACATGATTGCCGATGATACAGGTAGCACCGATGACCACTCCCGTCCCGTGGTCGATGGTGAAATGATGTCCTATCTGGGCACCGGGATGTATGTCGATGCCAGTCTCGCTGTGCGCCATCTCCGTGATGATACGGGGGATGAGGGGTACACCGAGCAGCAGGAGTTCGTGGGCTATGCGGTAGTTGGTGACAGCCTTGATGACGGGGTAGCAACTGATGATTTCACCATAACTCTCGGCTGCCGGGTCACCGTTGTAGGCGGCCTCTACATCCGTAGCCAGTATTTCGCGTATCTGGGGCAGGCGCGCAATGAAGGCAGCGGCAAGCTCCTGTGCCTTCTGGTGCAGGCGGCAGGCATCGTGTTCCACCGGCTCTCCGTTGTCTGCAAAGCACAGTCCTGCCATAATCTGTTCGCTGAGCATTTCGTAGAGACGCTCCGTGTTCACTCCGATATGATAGGGCAAGGTACGGCTGTTGAGGGTGGACACGCCATAGAATCCCGGGAAGAGGATAGCACGGCAAAGCTCAATGATGGTACCGAGCTTCTGTCCTGAGGGAAGCGGGTCGTTGTCGTGGTGCTCGTGGCATAGGCCTTTGAGGTTGCCCATGTCCGAGAGTTGGTTCACGGCATTTGTCAACACGTCATTTATCATTTTCTGTCAGAATAAAGAGTTTGTCACTGGGACGGATTTTCCTGTCAACGGGGATGCTCACTCGCCATCCCTGCCGGGCCTCGTCCACAGGTTTCAAGTCGTAACGAATTTCCTGGATGGTGGTATAGAGAGCACCCGTGGTGGGACCCGTGATGAGTACCCTGTCCCCCACATGCAGGGGGGCTGCCTCCACCTTGAACTCTGCCACCTGCAACTTGCTGTAGTAGCGTACGCCCTTGGCACAATAGACCTTCTTCTCGGTAGCGGCAGAACCGGGCTTGTCCGTCCACTCTCCCAGTCGCTGTCCCTGGTAGTAACCATCCCAAAACCCTCTGTTGAAGACGGTCTTCAGACGTTCGTCCCAGGCATCCTTCTGCTCCTCACTGAAACGGCCGGAGAGCACGGCCCCGATGGCCTCGCTGTAGCAGCGTACCACGGTATCTACATAGTCGGCTCCACGGGCACGCCCCTCTATCTTGAAGACACGTACGCCGGCCTCCATGAGGCGGTCGATGAAACGGATGGTCTTGAGGTCCTTGGGACTCATGATGTACTGGTTGTCCACATCGAGTTCCAAGCCTGTCTCTCGTTCACGCACGGTATAACTGCGGCGGCATACCTGCATGCACTCGCCCCGGTTGGCAGAGCGTCCCATGTTGTGCAGGCTGAGGTAGCACTTGCCGCTTACCGCCATGCAGAGTGCTCCGTGGCAGAACATCTCGATACGGATGAGTCCGCCCTTGGGACCGCAGATGTGCTGTTCCTGAATCTGTCGGTGTATCTCGCTCACCTGCTCCATGTTGAGTTCGCGTGCCAACACCACGACATCGGCAAACTGAGCATAGAACTTCAGGGCCTCGATGTTGCTGATGTTGAGTTGCGTGCTGAGGTGTACTTCCAGCCCGATACGGTTGCAGTAACTCATCACGGCCACATCACTGGCTATGACAGCCGTGATGCCAGCCTCCTTGGCAGCATCCAGAATCCGGCGCATCAGGGGGAGGTCTTCCCCATAGATGATGGTGTTGACGGTGAGGTAGCTCTTCACACCGCACAGCCGGCACTCCTCGCTGATGCGGTGAAGGTCGTCAATGGTGAACGTACTGGCGGAATGCGCCCTCATGTTCAGATTTTCTATCCCAAAATATATGCTGTTGGCACCAGCCCGCAAAGCAGCGGCCAATGACTCGGGAGACCCCACGGGTGCCATTATTTCAAAATCACTTCTTTCCATTCAATGCTGCAATACCTGTTAGTCAGCAAACAGGTGGGTTCTATAAATTCGCCATGTCAGATTTTGGAATTATTTTCGAGGTTTATAGAACCCACCTATACATTTTGCGTGGCAAAATTAGTGCTTTTTTCGCGATGAAACAAATTATTCGTTTGTTTTTTACCCATTTACAGCATTATGTCATGAAAAAACAGGAACTGCCGTCATTATTGCTCTGCCAAAGGCAGTGCCTTCAAGCGTTCTGCCACCTCATCGAGGATGCGGAAGAGGCTTTCCACCGTCTCAGCCTGAAGCATGGCAATGCGTGTCTCGCGAAAGTTGGGAATCCCCTTGAACAGGGGACATGCAGCCAAGTGACGGCGTATGTGCAGTATGCCACGGTATTCGTCTATGCGTGCCACGCTCTGCCTTACCTGTTCCTTGAGGATGTTCACCTTCCAGTCAAGATTCATGTCCAGCCTGGACAGTTCTGGGTGCAGGTATTCCTGCATCTCACGGAATATCCAGGGACGACCGAAAGTGGCACGTCCTACCATGACAGCATCCACGCCATACCGCTCAAAGCACTCCTTGGCACGCTGGGGCGTGGTGACATCCCCATTGCCGATGATGGGGATATGCATGCGGGGATTGTTCTTCACCTCGCCTATCAGGGTCCAGTCGGCCTCACCGGTGTACATCTGGGCACGCGTCCTTCCGTGTATGGTAAGAGCCTGTATGCCACAGTCTTGCAACTGCTCTGCCAGATCCACGATGATTCGGTGGTCCTGGTCCCATCCCAGACGTGTCTTGACCGTCACGGGAACATCGACAGCCTCCACCACCGCCTTGGTGATGGCCAGCATCTGGGGCACGTTCTGCAACATGCCGGCCCCGGCTCCTTTTCCTGCCACCTTCTTCACGGGACAGCCGAAATTCAGGTCAAGCACGTCAGGACGTGCCTCCTGCACTACAATCTTGGCCGCCTCACGCACGTTGTCCACCTCTTTTCCATATATCTGGATGGCCACAGGACGCTCCTCCTGGCACACCTGCAACTTCATCAGACTCTTGTTGACCATGCGGATGAGGGCATCGGCCGCCACAAACTCACTATAGACCATGGCTGCTCCCATCTGCTTGCACAACAGGCGGAAGCCAATGTCTGTCACGTCCTCCATCGGTGCCAGAAAGACGGGATAAGAACCGAACTCTATGTTTCCTATCTTCATTGGCTACTCACCTCCACGATAATAATCCTTACGCCGGCTACGCTCACTGTAGGGAGTATAGTGCGTGTTGACCTGACTGCCTCCCTCTCCCCAATAGATTCCCCCACCGCGGTTTCTGTATGGCTGTCCTCCGCTGGTAGAGATAGGGTCGATGGTTCCGCCTGAGGTTCCTCCCTGTACCTCTACCCCCAGGGTGGGAATCACGAAATACTCCTTCTTTTCCCCACAGGAAGTGAGAAGCAGCCCCATCAGAAGGGGCAAAATGACGGCATGTATCTTCATAGGCATGGTCACTGTTTGGACTGGAAAGCCAGTGCGTAGAGTTTCATCTGTTTCAGCATGGCCAGCAGTCCATTGCTGCGGGTAGGAGAAAGGTGCTCGCGCAGTCCTATCTGCTCGATGAAATAGAGGTCGGCCTCCAGTATTTCGGCGGGTGTGTGACCTGAGAGCACGCGTATGAGCAGAGTGACGATACCCTTTACTATGAGCGCATCACTCTCTGCCTGAAAGACCACCTTGCCATCCACCATGTCTGCCTGTAGCCACACACGGCTCTGGCATCCGTCTATGAGGTTTTGTTCCGTCTTGTACTTCTCGTCAAGAGGTTGCTGTTCGTTGCCCAGGTCTATGAGCAACTGGTATTTGTCCATCCAGTCCTCAAAGTCACAGAACTCCTCTATCACCTCATCTTGTATTTCATTGATTGTCATGTTGTCATTTGGCATTATCGTTATACATCATTTGCATCACACTCTGACCTACAGCCTTCAGTACCGCAGGGTCTATGTTGTCGGGGGTATCGGACACCGTGTGCCAGGTCGGACCGAAACTGCTGGGACCGTGCTCGAAGTGAGGGATTACGTCGATGCAGGGAATCCCGGCATACTGGTTGACGGGAACATGGTCGTCCTGCACCTGTCCACCATCCTGTAAGGGGAAGAAGGCACCATAGCCTATCTGGTGGGCCAAATGCCAGAGCATCTGCACCACATTGTTGGCGTAGTAACACGACACACCTTCCATGTAGAAGCGGGAACCGCGCCCACCCACCATGTCGAGCAGGATGCCATAACGTGCCGCGTAGTCTTCCTTGTGAGGGTGCTGTGCCCAGTGGGTAGAACCCAGGCACCAAGAGTCAGGTTCTTCGGAATATTTCTCTTCATCCCAATAGGGCATACCCAGGTCTTCGGCATCGAAACAGATGAAATCCACACCGAAACTAAGGGGTGAACCCTGTATGAGACGTGCCATCTCCAGCATTACGGCTACACCGCTTGCTCCATCATTGGCAGCAGGAACAGGCGTATGGTGGTTGGCCTCGTCAGGGTCGTGGTCGGCCCAGGGTCTGCTGTCCCAGTGAGCACATATCAGGACACGGTCCGTGGACTCGGGCAAGGTACTGGCAATGATGTTGCGGGCAGGAATCTTCGTGCCGTCATACAAGTCGAGCTCCACCCGCTGTTCCATCACGCTGCACCCATAACTTCTGAACTTTTGT
>CALZGT010000027.1 GCA_945787235.1 uncultured Prevotellaceae bacterium | reverse complement strand
GAGCCATACAAGTGAACGGCAAGTACCTGATGGACACCCTCGAACCCCATGCCATTCCCTGGAAAGACAACCCCTTCATCGGCCAGAAGGCTGGTGAGCGCATAGCCGGGCAAACGGCTGTCCCCGAAGGCTGCTATCGCGTGGAACTGCGTTTCTCGAAGACCTACAAGCGGACAATGCCCGTGCTGGCCGGGGTACCGGAGTTCAAGAGCATCGTCATAAGGGCTGGAAAAGGAGCGCGCCAGACGCGGGGGGACATCCTTGTAGGAAGGCTCGGGGCGGTCGTGGACGGTCATCCATCTGACAATCCTCATCTGGAAGATTCCCGCAAGACTTTCAACCGTCTGTTCTCGATGATGGAAGATGCCATGGAAAAAGGCGAGACGGTATGGGTCGAAGTGAGAAGTCACAAGGAATGGAACTATGAGCTATGAACTATGAACTATTCCTTATAATACACCCTCTTGACGCGCGGTGACACCCCCGTAAGTATTTCGTAGGGTATGGTGTGGATGATGTCGCTCAACGTACTTACGGGCAGTTCATCCCCAAAGATAATGGCCTGATCCCCTTCCTGGCACTCTATGTCGGTTACATCAATCAGACACACGTCCATGCAGATGTTACCCACATAGGGTGCCTTTTTTCCGTTCACCAGGCAGTAGCCATTGCCATTCCCCAGCAGACGGTCCAGTCCGTCGGCATAGCCGATGGGCAGTGCGGCAATCCGGCTGTCGCGTAGCAGCTTTCCCCTCCGGCTGTACCCCACCGTTTCGGTGGCAGGCACGTCATGTATCTGGAGTATGGTGGTACGCAGCGTGCTGACGTTGTGAAGCAGCTTGTTGTTGCGGGGATTGATACCGTAGAGTCCCAGGCCCAGCCGCACCATGTCGAGCTGCCGTTCGGGGAAATGCTCTATAGCGGCACTGTTGCAGATATGCCTCAGGATGCGGTGAGGGAAGGCCGCCTGCAGTTGCGAGCTTCCCTGCATGAAACGCTCAAATTGTATGGCCGAGAAATCATCGAAGCCATCGCTGTCGCTCCCCACAAAGTGCGAGAAGACACTGCGCGGCACGAGTGCCTTCTGGTGCTGGAGACGCTCGATGAGGCGCGGCATGTCGTGGAGCGGGTCGAATCCCAGACGGTGCATGCCCGTGTCCAGCTTGATGTGTACGGGGAATCCCGTGATGCCCTCCTGCTCGGCGGCCTGTATGAGTGCTTCCAGCAACCTGAAACTATACACCTCCGGTTCGAGCCGATGGTGGAACAAGGTCCTGAAACTCGTCATCTCGGGATTCATGATGATGATGCCGGCCGTGATGCCTGCCCGCCGCAGTTCCACGCCCTCGTCGGCCACGGCCACGGCCAGATAATCCACACGGCTGTCCTGCAAGGTGCGTGCCAGTTCCACGCTGCCGGCCCCATAGCCCGATGCCTTGATCATGCACACCATCTTGGTCTCGGGACGTAGGAAGGCACGGTAGTAGTTGAGGTTATCCACCACGGCACTCAGGTTGACCTCCAGGATGGTCTCGTGCACCTTCTGTTCGAGTTGTTCCGTGACATTCTCGAAGTGGAAACGGCGTGCTCCCTTGATGAGCACCACCTCTTCCCGCAGCGACGCGAAAGCCTCGCTCTGCAGCAGTTCCTCCGTAGTGGAGAAGAACACGGTGCGGATGCCCAGTCCGTCAAAGACGGCCGCATGCTCCACCAGCAGCGGTCCCACACCGAAGAAGCGTGCTATGCCCCTGCCCGCCACGAGGGCTGCCACCCGTCGGTAGAGTTCGTGGCTGGGAAAACCGCTCTGTTCGATGTCGCTGAGTATAAGTACATTGTTGCGTCCCTTGCCATCGGCTCTGCGGCTCATGAAGTCGAGGGCGATGTCCAGGGAACCCAAGTCACTGTTGTAACTGTCATTGATGAGCGTGCATCCACGCTGCCCTTCCCTTACCTCCAGACGCATGGCCACGGGTTGCAGGGTGGCAAGTCGCTCCTCCACCACCTCGTCGGCCATACCCAGATAGCGGCACACGGCGGCACAGAGTGCCTTGTCGGCCGAGAGTCCGCCTGTGGCATCTTCGTGAGCCGCCACCTCGATGAGCGTTCCGTGGAACCCACTCTTCTCCACGCACCTCTTCACCAGGTCATCGTTGTCCAGGCAGAAGAGCACCTGCACGTCCTTGAAGAGCCTCATCTTCTCCATGCACTTCTGCTCCATGGAGGCAAAATGCTCCTGATGGGCATCCCCCAGACAGGTGAAGACCCCCAGGGTGGGCTGGACGATGCGCTCCAGGGGAGCCATCTCACCGGGTTCGCTGATGCCAGCCTCGAAGATGGCCAGTTCGGTCTGTTCCTCAAGGGTCCATACGCTCAGGGGCACCCCAATCTGGCTGTTGTAGCTGCGGGGGCTCCGCGTCACCATGCGGTCGGGTGAGAGCATCTGGTAGAGCCACTCCTTGACCGTGGTCTTGCCGTTGCTGCCCGTGATGCCGATGACAGGAACGTCAAAGCGTTCCCTGTGACGCTCTGCCAACCGCTGCAGGGCTCCGAGCGTGTCGGGCACCAGGAGATAGGTAGCATCGGGGTACGGCACTTCGGGACGCTGGCTCACCACAAAGGCCCGCACGCCCCGGCGGTAGAGCGAAGGAATGTAGCGGTGCCCATCGCCCCGAGGTGTGGTGATGGCAAAGAACAGCGTCTCTTCGGGAAAACAAAGGCTGCGGCTGTCGGTAAGCAGCCAGCTGACCTCCTGGTCAGTCTCCCCCAACTGGTGAGCCCCGATGAGGGTGGATATTTCGGAAATGGAGTATTTCATTGTAAAACTGTAGTTAAATTGAGGATTGGGAATGGGGCAGCAAGGATGATGATGTCGCCAAGAACGCCAAGAACGAAATTACGTCATTAACGACTTCAAGAGCTCGAAAACACCCTCTCCCAGATATGCTCCACGGCCTCCTCTGCGGGATGGTGTCCGTCGCTGGCATAGTATCGGTAGTCGCGCAGTTCGTCGAGCAGAATCTCGTAGGCCGGGAAATAGCAGCACGTCTGTGGAAAACGCCTTATGAGTTCGTCCTCAGCCAGGAGGAGCACCGCCTTGCTGAGCTGGCTGCCGTGGTACCCATATTTGGCATAGCGGTAGGGGCTCACCGTGAGGATGACCTGCAGCGAGGCATTGACCTCAAGCAGTTCCTCCACCATGGCTGCAAGTGCCTCCACCACCTCCTGTTGCGTGGCTCTCCACTCTGTGAAGAGACGGTCAGGTTGCCGCTGGCAGTTGGTGACCACCATGAGAGGTACCTGTTCCTGGTGCCCCTGGGTAGAGAGCGGAACCTGTTCCCCATGATCCTGGGTAGGGTCCGGCGTGAGATAACACACGTTGGTGCCCAGCGTCACTACCAGATGGTCGGCCCTGTGCAGTGCTTCCCCCAGTGCCTCGTAGCGCACGCGGAGTTCCTGGCGCAGTGCCTCCGGTGTGGGCGCCTTCACGCGGGTGTTGGCCCACCAGCACCGCCACTCCCCGTCGGCAGGAAAGATGGGAAAGTCCACCTCTGCGGCATGTAGGGCAGCATGAACCGTCTTGGCTATGCTGAAGGGATTGAACAGCGTACCCAGCGGATTCACCACGACATCCCCCCCCGCCTGCTCCATCTTCTGCCCCATGTACTGGGCAAAGCACGAACCAAGCATCACCCATCGGTGCGAGGGGTGGACAGGCTTCAGCAGGGGCATGCGCTCCACCACGGAATGCCTGACGGACATGGAGGTCTCTTTCATATACCTTATTATTTGATGCAAAATTACACAAAATATGCCTCATCTCCCTGTAACGATTCAAAAAAAAACACAGAACAGGGGTAAAAGGCACGGCAAGAACCAAAAAAATGCCTTTTCCATTGCCATTTAACTTTTTTATTTGTAATTTTGCAAAAATTATACGCTCAAAGAATGAACGACAACAAACCACATAAACTGCTTGACAGCATCCTCTACCCTGCCGACCTGCGTAAACTCCCCTTGCACGAGTTACCCAGGGTGTGCGGAGAACTGCGGGATTGTCTGATTCAGGAACTGAGTACGAACCCTGGTCACTTTGCCTCCTCCCTCGGTGTCGTGGAACTTACCGTAGCCCTCCACTACGTCTTCAACACTCCCGAGGACCGCATCGTCTGGGACGTGGGGCATCAGGCCTACGCCCACAAGATGCTGACAGGCCGGCGCGATGTTTTCCACACCAACCGCAAGCTCGGGGGCCTTCACCCCTTCCCCTCTCCCAGCGAGAGTGAATACGACACCTTCACCTGCGGCCATGCCAGCAACAGCATCTCGGCAGCACTGGGCATGTCCGTGGCCGACAACCTGATGCATTCCGACCGCAAGGTGGTGGCAGTCATCGGGGATGGTTCCATGACGGGCGGATTGGCCTTCGAGGGGCTCAACAACGCCTCGGGTACGCCCAACAACATGCTCATCATCCTCAATGACAACAACATGAGCATCGACCACAGCGTGGGAGGCATGAAGCACTACCTGCACCACCTGCACACGGGGACCACCTACAACAACCTGCGCCAGCGGGCATCACAGACGCTGATGCAGTGGGGGTGGATCAACGAGCAGTCGAAGAAGCGCATCATCGTCTTCAACAATGCCATGAAGGCGCTGCTCAACAACCAGCAGAACATCTTCGAGGGCATGAACATCCGCTATTTCGGACCCAATGACGGGCACGATGTCATCGAACTGGTCCGTACGCTGCGAAGCATCAAGGACATGCAGGGGCCCAAACTCCTGCATCTGCACACGCGCAAGGGTAAAGGCTACGCTCCGGCGGAGAAGAACGCCACCGCCTGGCATGCCCCGGGCAAGTTCGACCCCGAGACGGGACAGCGCTTCGTGGAAGAGACGGACAACCTGCCCCCACGCTACCAGGATGTCTTCGGGCACACCCTGGTGGAACTGGCCCGCACCAACCCGCGCATCGTGGGCATCACCCCGGCCATGCCTACGGGTTGCTCGCTGAACATCATGATGCGCGAAATGCCGGAAAGGGCTTTTGACGTGGGCATTGCCGAGGGACATGCCGTCACCTTTGCCGGAGGTCTGGCTTCGGAGGGTATGCTGCCTTTCTGCAACATCTATTCTGCCTTCGCACAGCGTGCCTATGACAACATCATCCACGACGTGGCCATAGAACGCCTGCCCGTGGTATTCTGCTTCGACCGGGCCGGGCTGGTCGGCGAGGACGGTGCCACCCACCACGGTGCCTTCGACATGGCGGCCCTGCGTCCCGTGCCGAACCTCACCATCTGCTCTCCCATGGACGAACAGGAAATGCGCCACATGATGTACACGGCACAGTTGCCGGACAAGGGTCCCTTCGTCATCCGCTACCCGCGCGGACGTGCCGAACACACCGAGTGGAGGTGTCCCATGCAGGAAATTCCTGTGGGCAAGGGACGTTGCCTCAAGGAGGGACGCGACATCGCCCTGCTGAGCCTGGGGCCACTGGGCAACCTGGCTGCCCAGGCCATCACACAGGCCGAAGAAGAGGCTGCTGCCGGGGGACGTACACTCAGCGTGGCCCACTACGACATGCGCTTCCTCAAACCGCTCGACGAGGCTCTGCTGCACCACATCGCACAGCATTTCAGCCGCATAGTCACCCTGGAGGACGGGGTCAGGAACGGTGGATTGGGTTCTGCCGTCCTGGAGTTCATGGCCGAGCATGGCTACACACCCCGTGTCACACGCCTGGGACTGCCCGACAGTTTCGTGGAGCATGGCACTGTGCCCGAACTGCAGCGCATTGCCGGCATAGACAAGGAATCAATCACCAGAGTTTTGTTGGAATGACATGAAGATCATCATAGCCGGAGCAGGTGCCGTGGGAACGCACCTGGCCAAACTCCTTTCGAACGAGAACCACAACATCACCGTCATCGATGCCAGCCCTGAGAAGACGGACAGCCTCTCGCAGGCCGGCGACTACGACCTCATCACCTTCAACTACCCTCCCACCAGCATCATGGGACTGAAGGAGGCGGGCGTGGCACAGACGGACCTCTTCATCGCCGTGACTCCCGACGAGTCGGCCAACATCACCTGCTGCATGCTGGCCCACAACCTGGGGGCACGCAAGACGGTGGCACGTGTGGATAACTCGGAATACATGCAGCCGCAGCACCAGGATTTCTTCAGGCAGATAGGCATCAACTCGCTCATCTACCCCGAACAGCTCGCTGCACAGGAGATTACCGAGGCACTGAAACGCTCCTGGGTACGGCAGTACTGGGAGGTGCACAATGGTGCCCTGGTGATGCTGGGCATCAAGCTCAGGGAGACGGCCAAGATTCTCGACACGCCGCTCTACAGTCTCTGCCCTCCCGACAGCCCCTACCACATCGTCACCATCAAGCGGGGCAACGAGACGCTCATACCGCACGGACGTACCATGCTGGAACTGGGCGACATCGCATATTTCATGACCACAAAGAAGTATATTCCATACATCCGCGAACTGGTGGGCAAGGAGGGATATGCCGACGTGAAGAACGTACTCATCATGGGAGGCGGACGCACCAGCGTGCATGTGGTGCAGCAGAAGCCCGACTACATGTCCATGAAGATCATCGAGCAGAGCATCGACCGCTGCACACGCCTCAACGACCTCATCGACACGGAGGAGGTTCGTGTCATCCAGGGCGACGGACGCGACACTTCCCTGCTCCTGGACGAGGGCATCCGTGACACACAGGCTTTCTGCGCCCTGACGCCCGAGACGGAAACCAACATCCTGGCTTGTCTGGCAGCCAAGAGGATGGGGGTACGCAAGACGGTGGCACTGTGCGAGAACATGGATTATGTCGATATGGCGGAGAAACTGGACATCGGCACCATCATCAACAAGAAGACCATAGCGGCCAGCCACATCTACCAGATGATGCTGGATGCCGACGTGAACAACGTGAAGTGCCTCAACATTGCCAATGCCGACGTGGCGGAGTTCATCGCGGCTGAGGGAGCCCCCATCACCGAACACCCCATACGCCACATCAAACTGCCCGAAGGGGTCGTGCTGGGTGGTTTGGTGCGCAACGGCACGGGTATGCCCATCAGCGGTAACACCCAGGTGCAGAGCGGCGACAGCGTCGTCGTCTTCTGCCGGCCGCATGTGCTCAAGAAGCTCGACCACTTCTTCAGCAAACCCACCAAGGGGCTGCTGAACAAGATATTCCACCGGGATACGGACTGATACGCCCCCTATACCTTGACATATATCAAGTAGTGGGCCGATTTTGGAAAAAATCCATGGAAAAGGCTTGCAGATACGCTAAAAAGCCGTACCTTTGCATCGTGTTTTTCATGGTATTAGATTTAAGGTTAATGGAAGATTGGTTGTCGGGATGACAACCTTCTTTTTTTTATAACTCTTTTTTTTCTCATTTTTTCTCTTTCTGTTCCACTTTATTGTGCACAAGGCACCTAACTTTGCACCCGGAAACAATTAACAGCCCCTTTCCACGGGCTACAAGAGTAACCACTAAAGAAAGAGAATACAATGAAGACAACGGCAACTATCGAGATGAAGAGAATGGCAACAGCAGAGATGAACCCCATGTGCCACGTACGCAGCTGGCACATCAGCCGTCTGGCTGCCCTGCTGACGCGTGTCATGAGTTTCCTGCTTGGAGAGAAGCTCTCCACGGCCAAGGCCCTGCACCTGCTCAATGCCCTTACGGCCGGTACGTGTGCCTTCCTGTTCGGAGGCCTCAGTCTCCTGGCGCAGCTGCTCTTCCTCCTCTGGCTTCTCATCGCCATCTGGCAGTATCGCAAGGCGTAAGTCAAGGACAGCCCCTCATCCTGCGTTTTTGAGCCTCATTTATTACTTTTCGTGAAAATAATCTGCAGTTCCTTTTGCAGATTATTTTTTTTTCGTACCTTTGCACACGGTGATGCGAAGGCAGAACCATGCGACAAGACTCTTTTTCACTTCTAATCATACAACCATGAGAAAACTATTCCTATCCCTTGCCTTCCTGGCCACACTGGCCGGCCATGCGCAAAGCAATGTCCAGTCCCCCACCCCCGGCAGCACGCCGTTCGTCGTGCCTTCGCTGCACAACTGGACTCCCGTCTCAGGCACCCTGTCCCTGTCGGGGATGAAACGCGTGACTTACGTCGGAGCTGAGGCAGAAAACGCTGCCCGTCTCCTATCCACCCAGCTGCAGCAGCTGAAGGAACAGAAGAAGTCGCTCCCCATCACGCGGGGCGCGTGGTCCAAGGCCGGCGACGTGAGCCTGCTCATCGTGCAGCGGCAGGACCTGGGCGAGGAGGGCTACGAACTGAACATCACCCCAGTGGGAGTGAAAGCCTGTGCACAGACGGCACAAGGACTGGTGTGGGCCGTACAGACGCTCACGCAGTTGCTGGCCACCCAGGGAGAACTGCCCTGCGGCACCACCACCGACGTGCCTGAGTACAAGTTGCGAGGCTTCATGATTGACTGCGGACGCAAGCACATCCCCATGTCCTACCTCTACGAGACGGTACGCTGCATGTCGGCCCTCAAGATGAACTGCCTCCAGGTTCACCTCAACGACAACGGCTTCAAGAAGTACTTCCACAACAACTGGGACGAGACGTATGCTGCCTTCCGTCTGGAGAGCGAGGTCTTCCCCGAACTCACCGCACGCGATGGCTACTACACCAAAGCTGAGTTCCGCGACTTCATCAAATGGGCAGCCACGATGGGTGTCGATGTCATTCCCGAGATTGACGCTCCGGCACATGCCCTGGCCTTCACGCACATGCGTCCTGAGTATGGTACCGAGGAGTTTGGCGTAGATCACTTCGACCTCTTCAACCCCGGTGTCATCCCCTTCCTCGACTCGCTCTATACCGAGTATCTCGATGGTCCCGACCCCATCTTCGCCGGCCCCCGTGTCCACATCGGCACGGACGAGTACAGCAACAAGCGCAAGGATGCCACGGAGAAGTTCCGCGAGTTCACCAACCACTACATCCGTCTGGTCAAGAAGTACAAGAAGCAACCCGTCATCTGGGGTTCCCTCACCCACGCCAAGGGCACTACGCCCGTCGATGTGGAGGGCGTGCTCATGGATTGCTGGAGCAACGGCTACGCCGACCCTGACTCCATGAAGCAGTTGGGCTATCAGCTCGTGTCCATCCCCGATGGATGGGTGTATATCGTACCGGCAGCGGGTTACTACTACGACTACCTCAACACCGACCTCCTCTACAACCACTGGACACCGGCCAACATCAACGGCAAGCAGTTCAAGGAGCATGACCCACAGATTGAAGGAGGTATGTTTGCCGTGTGGAACGACGTGTGCAGCAATGGCATCAGCTGTTTCGACATCTTCCATCGTGTACGCCCGGGCATGCAGGCCATCGCCGAAAAGGCATGGAACACGCAGAAGGCTCTTCCTTATGCCGAATGGGCCAAGCGGGTCACCACGGTGCCCGACTACGGCAACATCCTGGTGGGTGAACTTCCCCAGGCTGCCAAGGGACGTGTGCTCACCGCTGTTCCCAAACCCAATGCCCCGCTCGTCTTCAACCTCGAAGGGGACAAGAAGCCCTACTGCCTCGACCTCCTCGGCTACGACAAGGTGGTGGAGATGCTCGTCACCGGTGACAAGGAGGAACGTGGTGCCTTGCTGACCACCAACGGCGACACGGACTTCTACCTTTCTGACCCCGTGACGGGTCGCATCGGCTACAGCCGCGACGGTTATCTCTTCTCCTTCGACTATGCCCTGCGTCCAGGCGAGAAGCACCTCCTGCGCTTCGAGATGACCAACAAGGCCACCACGCTCTATGTCGATGGAAAGCTGCGTCAGTCCCTGGGCCCCGACGAACGTCTGGCAGCGGACAAGCAGCCCTACAACATCATCCGCACCCTCTCCTTCCCCCTCCAGCGTACCGGCACATACCGCAGTAAGGTGGAGTACATCAAGGTGATGGAAAAGAAGTGATGGATTTAACCCACAAAGGGTTTACACTTCCCCCATCTTTATCATGTCCCATCCGCAGAACTGGATAATGATCTTGTGGAGCTGTGTGCCCTGGCGCATGGCTTCCACCCTTGGGGCTACTGCATAGCCGTTGATTTGCCCAACGGCCTCGTCCCACTGCTCCTGGGCTTTCTTCTCGGTATATTCCGACTTCGAGAGATATTTCAGTTCGAGGATATAGCTGTGCTTCGACTGATAATGCGTCATGTTGGGAAGCAGGAAGAAGTCGCAATAGCCGTGCCTTAGCTCCAGTTCAGGAGCTATGATGTAATAATTGCAGAGACTAAGGTATGCCATAAAGAAGCCCTGGATGTTGCGCTCGCCCTCGATAGAGTCGCGCACGGAGGACAGTTGCCTGTAGCAGTCGCACATGTATTGCAGGGCATCATGCCAATGGCCGTCGAACGCCATACGTGTAAACATTGTGACAAGTTCCTTTGTGTTGATGCCACATACCGGTGAATAGTTCTCCATCAGGTAGTTATAGTATTGCATCCTCACATTGTTGTTGGGAATGCCAAGAATGAGCTGCTGACCGTTTGTTCCCTTTATGGTAAGCATGCCATAGTAGAACAACAGGCTGATGAACACATCGGGCTTAACCAACTGGTAGGCGGGAAAAGAGGGAAGCACCTCTGACACTATTTCACCCTCCTCGGCTATTTTGCGCAGTATGCCCTTGCGGTCGCCGTCCAACTGGTCAAGACGTATCAGGTTTTTCAGTTTGTTGTAGTCGGTCTTGGTGTTCGGGTCGAGCATTATTTTAGGCGATGACTTGTACATCATATAGTTGCGGAGGTAGAACAACACCATGTCGCTGTTGAACACACGGTTGTCATCCGTGAGACATTCCTCAGCAAAGCAGTAGTTGTCATACCATGGCCTCATCTCCTCTATCATCGCCTCGATGTCGCAGTCGGCAGGCAAGCGGCCCGCATTCTTATAATACGTGAACATCTCGCGCACTTCTTCCGTGGAGAAGCCGAGCATCTTGTCGAAATAGAAGATGGTGGATATGTTCCATCCGATGTTGAAACCACTGGTAAGGTCGTCGAGGGTGACTGGGCTTACACCCGTGAAGAATATCCTCTCAAACGTGCCCTTGAACTTCTTGAACACGTCGCGATAGAAACCCTCGGCATGCGTCAGCTTGTGATACACCTCCTCGCCCTTCTCGCTCAGCACAACATTCGTGAAATTGTCATACTCGTCGATGATGAGATACATCGGGATGCGGAGCTCGTTGGCTACAGTGGTTATCTGAATAAGCTTTCCTGTATAAGTGTTGCACTCAAAGAATGACTTAATGAAATATTCAGGATAGTCGTCAGCATACTTCCTGACAAAAGCATCAAGAGTGTAGCATAGATATTCGTCGAACTTCTTCTCCAGTTCATCAATAGAGCCTCCGATTCTCGAGAAGTCGAGATGCATCACTTGATAGCGTCCCATCAGTTCGGTGGGATGCTTGCCTATCCACAGCGAGCCGAATATTTCCTCAAACTGGTCTTTCTTCGCCTTGTCGTAGTATGTCTTGAGCAGGCTCAGCAGCAGGCTCTTGCCGAAGCGGCGAGGGCGGATAAACATGAGGTTTCTCGGTTGCTCTTCGAGCGCAGGTATATACATGGTTTTATCGACATAATAAAGATTATCCTTTATTACGGACTCGAAGTCTGACACTCCGTATGGCAGTTGCTTAACCTTATTCATACTAGCGGCATTTTTTAGAATTCCTGATTATGAGTGCAAAGATACGACTTAAAGTTCACACTACAAAACAGTTTCTCCTTTTTCTATTAAGGTAGGTTCTATAAATTAGCTTTGATGGGATTTTGCTCTATCTCCGACCTGCCTTCTTTGTTTTTCCTTGCCCTGTCCATCAGGAAGTGATGGATGAACTTATCTCCCCCACCCCTCTATCCTCACCAAAACACGTCATTTAGACACGTTTTTCATAAAATAAACAGCAAAATGTTTGGTGAATTCACAGAAAAAACATATTTTTGCAACGAGTTATTTACCAAAACCATTGTTTCACCGATGAAAAGAATGCTATTTGACACATTTTCGAAGCAGGCTCTTCAGACGCTGCACCGCTACAGGGCGGTGATGTTCAGCCCCACGATGCCTTGATTGTTTTCTTTTTCTTGTAAGTGATGGTACCCCATCCGGAGTTTCAAGAGAAGAAAACACCCGTCGTCTCTGTGAAAACTACAAAGAACAACAATCAAGACACCATTTTTATTCTTATGAACAAGCCTACAATAAAAGAGGTAGAGGACTGGGTAATGACCCTCTACAAGACCTGCGAAGAGACTATCACCGATGCTGAGCGCAAGGAGCAGCACAAGTATGCCACCATGGTACAACGCCCGGGCGACAAGAAGTTCCTGGTCAAGGTGCTCGACGAGTCTTCACAGATACGTGACGACAAGAAACTGGCTAAGCGCATCAAGGTACTCATCGACCAGTACGGCATCCCCAAGTTCCTGAACAAGCGCGATGCCTTCCTCTTCAGGCTCTACCAGGCCTTCGGACATTATTTCTACCCTATCTCCATCCCCATCTTCAAGAAGCGTCTCAGGATGGACACCTCGCGCGTCATCATCGATGCTGCACGTCCGCACCTGACAAAGCACCTCGCCACACGCTTCGAACAGAAGATAGGCCAGAACGTC
This sequence comes from uncultured Prevotellaceae bacterium, assembly GCA_945787235.1. Taxonomy (GTDB): domain Bacteria; phylum Bacteroidota; class Bacteroidia; order Bacteroidales; family Bacteroidaceae; genus Physcousia. Next base: position 3,260 of record CALZGT010000027.1, on the reverse strand, counting down.
AACCTGCTGGGTGAGGTGGTTCTGGGCGACGAGGAAGCCGACAAGCGTTACTACAGCTATCTGGAGGTCCTCAAGGAACCGGACATCAACTACATCTCGGTGAAGATATCGGGCATCTATGCACAGACACATGCCCTGAACTACGAAGAGTCGTTCCCCGAACTGGTACGCCGCATGTCGGAACTCTACCAGGCAGCCATCGACAATCCCTACGTCGATGAGAACGGCAAGAAGCGTGCCAAGTTCATCAACCTCGACATGGAGGAATACAAGGACGCACACCTCACCATGCGCCTCTTCAAGGAGGTGCTCTCCAAACCGGAGTTCCTCCACTACTCCGCCGGCATCGTGGTGCAGTCGTACCTGCCCGATGCATGGGGTTTCCAGACCGAACTCATCGAGTTTGCCAAGGAACGCTGTCTGCGCGGAGGTGCCCCCATCAAGATGCGTATCGTGAAGGGCTGCAACCTCGACATGGAGACCGTGGTGGCCTCGCTGCGCGGATGGGAGAACCCCGTGCGCCCCAACAAGACAGAGGTCGATGCCAACTACCTGCACATCATAGAGCGCGGTCTCATGCCCGAGAACTCGCAGTACCTGCACATCGGCATGGCCTCGCACAACCTCTACACCATCTCCTACGCCTACCTGCTCACGCAGAAGTACCAGACACCGAAGGACACCTTCTGCTTCGAGATGCTGGAAGGCATGGCCGACCAGGTGTGGCGTGCGCAATCCAAACTGGGCAACCACGTCATCCTCTATACTCCCGTGGTTAAGGACGAGCATTTCCTCAATGCCGTGTCGTACCTCGTGCGCCGCATGGACGAGAACACGGCTCCCGACAACTTCCTCACCCACTCCTTCAACCTCAAGCCCGGCACCGAGGCATGGGACTTCCTGAAGAAGCAGTTTGAGGATGCCTATGCCATCAAGGACAAGATTCCCCACGAGCCTCACCGCAAGCAGAACCGCCTGGAGCCCTACCAGCCCGTACCTCCCATGGACGAGATGCAGAACGAGCCGGATACGGACTTCGACCGCGAATGCAACCAGGAGTGGCAGCGCCAGATCTTCAAGAAGTGGAAGAAGTCGAAGAGCGACAAGCCCTACGTCATCCCCACGCAGATTGGTGCCGAGACGGTGGAGAACGAGCGTCGTGCCAAGTACTTTGACCGCTGTCAGGACGATGAGGTCCAGGTGTGCGAGATGTCGAAGGCCAACGTGGCACAAGTGGAGGAAATCCTCCGCATAGCAGCCACCGACCCCGCAGGATGGCGCAAGACCTCCATCGAGGAGCGTCACCGCATCATGTACGAGGCAGCCAACCGGCTGGGCGAGATGCGCGGCGACCTCATTGGTTGCATGTGTGCCATCACGGGCAAGACCGTGACGGAGGGCGATGTAGAGGTGAGCGAGGGTATCGACTACGCCCGTTTCTACACGCCTTCGATGAAGAAGTTCTACGCCCTGCCCGATGTAGATATCAAGGCCAAGGGCACCATCCTCGTCATCTCTCCCTGGAACTTCCCCTGCGCCATCCCCTGCGGCGGCGTAGTGGCAGCACTGGCCTCGGGCAATACCTGCATCCTGAAGCCTGCCACCGTGGCAGCTCCCGTGGCATGGCTCTTTGCCCAGGCGTTCTGGGATGCGGGCGTTCCCAAGGAGGCTCTGCAGGTGGTCATCACGGAGCGTGATGCCCTGACCCGCCTCACCACGGCTCCTGAGATCAACCACATCATCCTCACGGGTGGTACGGAGACGGCACAGGCCATCACCAAGGCCAACCCCACCACTCCGCTCTCGGCAGAGACGGGTGGCAAGAACGTGATGATACTCACGGCCTCGGCCGACCGCGACCATGCCATCATGAACGCCTGCGCCTCGGCCTTCGGCAACGCCGGTCAGAAGTGCTCGGCCTGCTCGCTGCTCCTCGTAGAGCGTTCGGTATATGACTCTGAGGAGTTCCGCACGAAGCTCAAGGACTGTGCCACGAGCATGAAGGTGGGTTCGGTCTGGAATGCCGGCAACATCGTAGGTCCCATGATTACCAACGAGAACGAGAAACTGCTGAAGGCTCTCAACACCCTCGAACCGGGTGAGTCATGGCTCGTGCCTCCCCGCTTCCTCGACAAGAAGAAGTACATCCTGGCTCCCACGGTGAAGCTGGGTGTGGCGCCCGGCAACTTCTCCTTCCGCACGGAGCTGTTCGGTCCCATGCTCTCAGTATGTCCCTTCGACACCCTCCAGGAGGCCATCGACCTGGTCAACGGACTCGACTATGGTCTCACCTCGGGCATCCAGTCGCTCGACGAGGCTGAGCGTGAGCTGTGGAAGAACTCCATCATGGCGGGCAACCTGTACATCAACCGTGGCATCACGGGTGCCATCGTAAACCGACAGCCCTTCGGCGGCATGAAGCTCTCTGCCTTCGGCGGAGGCATCAAGGCGGGAGGTCCCAACTACTGTGCACAGTTCACGGTCATCACCGACAAGGCTGGTTCCACGACTGACTACCGCAAGAGTTATGCTGAGGCCTGGGAGAGTGAGTTCCGCCATCCGCGCGACTGGAACCAGTGCCGTGGTGAGCAGAACGTCTTCCGCTACCTGCCCCTCAAGGGTGGCATGTGTCTGCGTCTCTTCAAGAAGGACAGTTTGGAACAGGCCCAGATGGTGGCTCTCGCTGCCAAGACAGCCGGCACACCGCTGACCATCAGTTTCGACCCCACCGACGACCGCTCTGCGGCACTGTCTTCCGTGGGTGCCACGCTGAAGAAGGAGTCGCTGGCCGACTTCCTGCGCACGATGCCTTCCTACGAGCGCATACGTACCTGTTCCACCGACATTCCCCGCGAGATGTACGTAAGGGCTGCGGAATGTGACAAGTACATCGCCACAGCTGCCCCCGTGAAGGACGGACGTGTAGAGCTCATCCACTACATCAAGGAGCAGAGCATCTCCTTCGAGTACCATCGCTACGGAAGCGGACAGGATCAGGCACCTGAGGTTCAATGAACAATTATTAATAATGAACAATGGGCTGGCGCGATGTACATCGCGTCAGCCCATTCTCAATTGTTAATTATTCGGTGTTAATTGATTATTTCTATTCGAAATTCACAACATGGGACGTGTCATCGGTGGTATCGAAGAGGAAAGAGCCATTGACCGTAGAGTGGAAGAAGGGACCAATGGCCCACGTAATGCGGTGTGGCTTCATTTCGACATTCTTGAAAGTACGCGACTTGACAGTCCCTCCT
>CALZGT010000026.1 GCA_945787235.1 uncultured Prevotellaceae bacterium | reverse complement strand
CTTGCGGACGATGGCGAGGAAGAGGAGGAAACAGCCGATGGCCATCATCACCAGGTTCTTCCACCCGTCGCCGCTGAAGAAGGTCACGAATCCCATCTCACGGACGAAGGAACTCAGTTTCTCTGACATATCTACCTCGGCAGCCATCACAGGGGCGGCCACGAGCATAAGACATGCCAAGAGTCCGAAGCATTTCATTTTATTATTCATCATTCTATATTTTCAAGTGATTCCGGATTCTTTCGTTTACTCACGCCAGCTCCACGAGTGCCTCGCCCTGCTGTACCTGTACGCCCTCCTTCACAAGAATCTTCTTGACGGTACCGGCTGCACCTGCGCTGATGGTGTTCTCCATCTTCATGGCCTCAAGCAGACAGATGGTGTCGTTGGGACCCACCTGCTGACCCTCCTTGACAAGCACCTTGGTCACGGTACCGGGCAGGGGAGCCACCACGGCATTGTTGCCGGCAGCGGGCTTGGGAGCAGGAGCAGGAGCTGCTACGGGGGCGGGAGCTGCGGGAGCGGGCTTGGGAGCCAGTCCGGGAGCCTCGGCAGCCACGAAGTCGGCCACCATATCGACGAGCAGGTCGCCCAGTCCCACGTTCTGTCCTACGGTGACAGCCACCTTCTGTACGGTGCCGTCCACCTCGCTGACGATGTCGTTGGCCATCTTCATGGCCTCGATGACGAGGAGCACATCCCCCTTCTTCACGTGGTCGCCGTCCTTGACCTTGACCTCGATGACGGTACCGGGGAGTTCAGAGAGGACAGTCTTGGGACCGCCTGCCTGACCACCGCTGGCAGCTGCACTCTGCACGATGGGCTTGGGTGCGGGCACCTTGGTCTGGGGAATCTCTACGTTATAGGTATTGCCGTTGACGGTAACGGTCAGAGAGCCGGCCTTCTTCTCCTCGACTACGGTTGCGGTGTAGTCCTGACCACCGATTATGAATTTGAACTCTTTCATAAATGCTGTTTGTAATAAGAATGGTTAAAGTTGGGGATTGAGCTCGCGGCGCCAGTGGTGGAAGTTGTAGGTATGCGTGAGCACACCGCTCTCATGGTCGTGGGCATCGTTGTAATAGAGGTAGAGTGCCACGGCCACGGCAGCCTTGTCCTGTTCGCTGGCCTGCTCGAAAGCCTTGGCCTGCTGCTTGGTGCTGAAGTCGTTCTTCACCTCATTGACCTTGGCCTTTGTCATGCGTGCCACGAGGGTGAAGATCTGGAGTATGAGCACCAGGACCAGCAGGATGGAGAAGACCACGCCAATGCCGACACCGGTCATCTGCCATGTGGTTGATGATATGGTTGCTATCATTTCTTTCCGATTTTTAGGGGGTTACAGAGGAATGTTGCCATGCTTCTTGGCAGGGTTGTGTACCTTCTTGTTGTCCAGCTGGTCAAGGGCACGGATGATGCGGAAACGCGTGTTGCGGGGCTCGATGACATCATCGATGTAGCCATACTTGGCAGCCTGGTAGGGAGTGGCGAAGAGCTTGGTGTACTCGTCCTCCTTCTCCTGGATGAAGGCCTTGGCCTCCTCGGGCTTTCCTGCATCCTTGAGGGCCTTGGCATCCTTGGCGTAGAGTACGCTGGCTGCACCGCTGGCACCCATGACGGCAATCTCGGAACTGGGCCATGCATAGTTGAGGTCACCACGCAACTGCTTACAGCTCATCACGATATGGCTTCCACCATAGCTCTTGCGAAGCGTAACGGTAACCTTGGGCACGGTACACTCACCGTAGGCATAGAGCAACTTGGCACCATGCAGGATGACGGCGTTGTACTCCTGACCCGTACCGGGAAGGAAGCCTGGTACATCGACAAGGGTAACGATGGGAATGTTGAAGGCATCACAGGTGCGCACAAAGCGTGCGGCCTTGCGGCTGGCATTGCAGTCCAGCACACCGGCCAGCTGCTTGGGCTGGTTGGCCACGATACCCACGGTCATACCGTTGAAGCGTGCGAAACCGATGATGATGTTCTTGGCATAGTTGGGCTGAATCTCCATGAACTCACCGTTATCGATGATACCGCTGATGACCTGGTACATGTCATAGGGAGCATTGGGGTTGTCGGGAATGATGTCATTGAGGTAGTCCTCCATGCGGTTGATGGGGTCGGTACACTCCACGCGGGGGGTCTTCTCCAGGTTGTTCTGGGGCAGGTAACTGATGAGTTGCTTGATCATGAGGATGGCCTCATCCTCGTTGCTGGCCGTGAAGTGCGTCACACCGCTCTTGGTGGCATGTACGCTGGCACCACCCAGCTGCTCCTGCGTAACGACTTCTCCAAGTACGGCCTTGACGGGGCCGGGGCCGGTGAGGAACATATAGGAGGTATTCTCCACCATCAAGGTAAAGTCGGTGAGGGCAGGGCTATAGACAGCACCACCGGCACAGGGACCGAAGATACCGCTGATCTGGGGAATCACACCACTGGCCATGATGTTGCGCTGGAAAATCTCAGCATAACCGGCCAGGGCATTGATACCCTCCTGCAGACGTGCGCCACCCGAGTCGTTCAGGCCGATGACGGGGGCTCCCACCTTCATGGCCATGTCCATGACCTTGCAAATCTTGCTGGCCAGCATTTCCGACAGCGAACCTGCACTCACGGTGAAATCCTGGGCGAAGACATAAACCAGACGGCCGTTGATGGTACCGCTTCCGGTCACCACGCCATCACCCAGGTAGTGCTTCTTCTCCATGCCGAAGTTGGAGCAACGGTGCTCCACGAACATGTCCATCTCTTCGAAACTGCCCTCGTCGAGCAGCATGGCGATGCGCTCACGTGCGGTGTACTTGCCTTTGGCGTGCTGCTTTTCGATAGCCTTCTCGCCACCACCCAGACGGGCTTTGGCACGGAGTTCTACCAACTCCTTGATTTTGTCAGATTGAATACTCATTGCTTTTTAGTATTGAAAAAAAAGTTAGTTTTATGAATTTCGGGCGCAAAGATACAAAATTCGGTGCATATTACATACACACACGCGAACATTTTCACAATTAAGTCGGGAAAAGGACGAATTTCAACGGGAAGTTTCACTTTTCAAAAAGAAAAGTCGTACCTTTGCACCCCGAACATGGAACAGAAAACTAAAGCCCCGACAGAATTAGGCACAGAGAGCATTGGTCTGCTGCTTGCCAAATACGCCTTACCAGCCATCATAGCCATGACGGCCAGTTCACTCCTGAACAACGTGGACCGCTTCTTCATCAGCCGTTGTGTGGGTCCGGATGCCATCTCCGGACTGGGTGCCACCATGCCCTTCATGAACCTGGGGGCTGCCTTCGGTGCCATGGTAGGCGTGGGGGCGGGTGCCGTGATGAGCATACGCCTGGGGCAGAAGGACTACCGCACGGCACAGCGTGTGCTGGGCAACACCATCACGCTCAACATCTTCATCTCGCTCCTCGTCACCGCCTTCTGCCTCTGGTATCTTGACCCACTGCTCTACCTCTTCGGTGCCAGCGAGAACACCATCCCCTACGCACGTCCCTACATGTACATCATCCTGGGCGGCGGCATCATCACCCACAGCTACCTGGGACTGAACAGCGTCATCCGTTCGGCCGGACATCCGCTCTACTCCATGTCGTGTACCATCACCACGGTGCTCTCCAACGCCCTCCTTGACTGGCTCTTCGTGTGGCAATGGAACTGGGGCATAGAGGGAGCCGCCTGGGCCACCATCCTGGCCCAGGGACTGGGTCTTGTCATGGAGTTCGGCATCCTGAGCAAGAAAGACGAGACGGTGCGCCTGCAACGTGGCATCTACCGCATCCGTCTGGACATCGTGCGCCAGATTCTCGTCATCGGCCTGAGTCCTTTCTTCATGAACGTATGTGCCTGTCTGGTGGTCATCATCATCATCAACAGCATGGCGCGCTACGGAGGCGACTATGCCGTGGGAGCCTACAGCATCGTGAATGGTGTCATCTTCTTCTTCCTCATGGTCGTGATGGGCATCAACCAAGGTATGCAGCCCATCGTAGGCTACAACTGGGGAGCGCACCAGAACGACCGCGTGTGGCGTTGCCTGCGTTACTCTGTCATAGGGGGTACGCTGGTCACCACGACGGGCTTCCTCATCGGAGAGTGCTGTCCCCAGCTGCTGACGAGCATCTTCTCCAACGGAGAGAGCGAGGGGTCGCAACGCATCCTTGAACTCTCCACGTCGGGCTTCCGCCTCAGCGTCATGGCCTTGCCTCTGGTAGGGGCGCAGATGGTCATCACCAACTTCTTCCAGAGCATCGGCCATGCCGGAAAGAGCATCTTCCTGAGCCTCACCCGACAACTGCTGTTCCTCATCCCCGGCCTCCTCATCCTCCCCGGCATCTTCGGTCTGAAAGGTGTGTGGACGGCCATCCCGCTGAGCGACATGCTATCCAGCGTGACTACCTACGGTATGCTCTGGTGGCTGGTAAGGAAAGTGAGACGAGTGCAGAGTGCATAGTTCAGAGTTTGAGGTTATAGGTTATGGGTTATAGGTTATCGAAAGGGTTAGAGTACATGTCCCGTTGTCTTCGGGTTATGGTTCTCATCCACGATTGAGCAGCCATGAACTTTAACCAACAAACTAAACCTCTAACCCCTTCGATAACCTATAACCAATAACCTATAACCCCAGAACTATAACCCGAATACAGCCTCAAAACCAACCATAACCCCTTCGATAACCTATAACCTATAACCTATAACCTTGTTCCTAGTGCATAAAAGCGTCAACGCGGGATCTCGATGACCTCCAGGTCACGGAAAGCCCCCTCCTCCACCGTGAAGCGCACCAGGGTGCGTACCTGATGCCATCCTTGTAATCCTGCTGCTCCGGGGTTGACATGAAGAAGTCCCAATGACTTGTCATACTGCACCTTGAGAATGTGGCTGTGACCACTGATGAAGAGTTTGGGAGGATGGGTGAAGAGCTGCTGCCGGACGGAAGGGTCATAACGTCCCGGATAGCCCCCGATGTGGGTCATCAGCACATCAGCCCCCTCGCAGTTCCATCGTAATTTCTGCGCGAAGAGGCGACGGAGGTCTCCCCCATCACAATTGCCGAACACAGCACGTAGGGGACGGAATGCCTGAAGGCGCATGGCCAGTTCCAGCGAACCGATATCTCCAGCATGCCATATTTCATCACATTGTTCGAAATATTCCAGGTAGCGGTCATCCCAGTAGGCATGCGTATCGCTCAAGAGTCCTATCCGTTTCATTACTTCACCAGAAACCAGGGATTGTGCAAATCCTCCTTGTTATAAACCAGCGGCTTTCCATCCTCAAAGGGGAGCCCGTCATACGTTCCCGCCTGTGTCACCGACTTGCCTGCTGCCCTGGCCACGGCATCCCCTGCCGCCGTGTCCCACTCCATGGTGGGAGCGAAGCGTGGATAGGCATCTGCCGTACCCTCTGCCACCAGACAAATCTTGATGCTGCTGCCGCTGGATAGGGTGCGCACGTTGTTGTGTATTTTCTCAGCCTCATCGATAAACGCCTGCGTCTCAGGGGAGAGATGCGAACGACTGGCCACGATGACGTAATCTTCATGACGGGCCGCAGCCAGGGGCAGATTTTCCGTCACACCTTCCTTCACACGAAAAGCCCCCGTCTCGATGTCTCCGAAATAGAGCACGTCCTGTGCGGGAAGATAGACCACTCCCATGACGGGTACTCCCTTTTCCACCAGGGCTATGTTCACGGTAAACTCACCGTTCTTCTTGATAAACTCCTTCGTGCCGTCCAGCGGGTCAACGAGCCAGAACGACTCCCAAAGGGCACGCTGGGCATAAGGCTGGTGTGCCCCCTCTTCACTCAGCACGGGCAGGTCCGTAGTCCCCAGAAACTCCATGATACGTCGGTGTGCCGCCTTGTCGGCCAGCGTCAGGGGCGAGTTGTCGGCCTTGCGCTCGATACCGAAGTCCTGCGCAGGGTCTGTATAGATGTGCATAATCTCCTTGCCAGCCTCAAGGGAAGCCTTGACGGCCAGGTCCAAAAGTTCCTTTCTTGTCATATCGCGTTCATTTTTCGGCAAAATTACATTTTTTTTCGCGCATACGCAATAAAAGAGGCGTTTTTTCGTTTATTAAGTAATGTTCAAAAAATAACTTCGGCAATTTTGCTTCAGATTACAGACAAAAAACAGCAAGACGACAATGATAGAATACATACGAGGGGAACTGGTGGAACTGACCCCTACCACCGCCACGCTGGAGACTACGGGAGGCGTAGCCTATTCGCTGGGTATATCCCTGCACACCTTCTCGTCGCTTGAAGGCAAGGAAAAGGGAAAGGAGATGGTACGCCTGTATTGCTACGAACAGATACGTGAGGATGCCTGGACCCTTTGGGGCTTCAGCACCAAGACAGAACGCGAACTCTTCCTGCTGCTCATCACCGTGAGCGGCATAGGTCCCGGCATGGCCCGCATGGCATTGTCTGCCTTCTCGCCCGCCGAACTCTGCAACCTCATCGTGAACGGCAACGACAAGATGCTGAAGCAGGTGAAGGGCATCGGGCCCAAGGCGGCACAGCGCATCATCGTGGACCTCAAGGACAAGGTGGTGACCCTGGGCATCGATGCACAGGCGGCCTCCGCAGACCAAGGCGGCAGCTTGGTGAGCGTCAACGACGAGGTGAAGGATGAAGCCCTGGCGGCTCTCACCATGCTGGGCTTCAGTCCGGCTCCCGTACAGAAGGTGGTGGTGAAAATCCTCACCGACACCCCCGATGCAAAGGTGGAGCAGGTCATCAGGATGGCCCTCAAGATGCTATAGGTAGGTTCTAATAATTAGCTTTGATGGGATTTTGCTCTATCACTAACCAATACAACCATTATAACAATTCTGCACACCTACTTAGAATACATTGAGAATCAACCGAATCATAACTGCATTGCTCATAGCGGCCGGACTGAATGCCCTGGCCGCTACGATGGCATCCCACCCTTTCCACACTCACCCTACGTCACCGGCGGAGGCACCTGCCGACACCACCTCGGGCAAGCGCCCCAAGTATTCCGTGCGCCGTACCGACAAGGAGCGCACCGAAGACCTTAAGAAGAAGACGGCCGACCTGCGCGACCCCGACAACGTGCAGACGGAGGTCAGCTACGACGACAAGACCGACACCTACACCATCGGTACTGCCCTGACGGGAAATGCCAAAGACAAGGGGGGGAAGACCACGGGACAAGGGAGCAAGTCAAGCAAGGGCAACACGGCATCCGGCAAGGGAGGCACCACCACGGGTGCCAGCGCTGGAAGCAGCGGCAGCATCCTGCCCGCCTCCACCCAGACTCCCTTGGGACAGGTCAGCACCTATCTCTCCGCCCCCATCTTGATGACCCCCGAAGAGTACCAGGAGTGGAGTCTGAAGCAATCCATGCAACGCTATTTCAGGCAGAAGAACGCAGAGGCCTTCGAGGCCAACGGCAAGGAGAAATTCGACTTCACCGACATGCACTTCGACCTCGGACCGGCAGAGAAAATCTTCGGTCCCGGTGGTGTGCGCCTCAAGACACAGGGTTCGGTGGAACTGAAGATGGGAGCCAACATGAAGAAGGTTGACAACCCCTCACTGGCCACGAACCGCAGGAAGACCTTCGGATTTGACTTCGACGAAAAAATCAACCTGAACATGCAGGGTAGCGTGGGCGACAAAATCAACCTGAAGCTGAACTACAACTCGGATGCCACGATAGACTTCGACCAGCAGGCCCTGAAACTGAAATACGACGGCAAGGAGGATGAAATCATCAAACTCCTGGAAGCGGGTAACATCTCCATGCCCTCCAACAACTCCCTGATGCGCGGAGCCAGCAGCCTCTTCGGTCTGAGGGCCGACATGCAGTTCGGCAAACTCAAACTGCAGACGGTGGTGAGTCAGAAGAAGTCTGCCTCGAAGAGCGTGAGTTCCAAGGGAGGGGCATCGAACAACACCTTCGAGTTCTCGGCTACGGAATACGAGGAGAACCGCCACTTCTTCCTCAGCCACTTCTTCCGCCAGCAGTATGACAAGAACATGAGGACGCTGCCTACCATAGCCAGCGGCATCACCATCACGCGCATCGAGGTGTGGGTCACCAACAAGACGGCCTCCACCACCAACAACCGCAACATCGTGGCCTTCACCGACCTGGCAGAGCCCTCCTACATCGGCAACGACCAGTGGACGGGAAGCAGCACGCCCGTCCCCTCCAACAGGGCCAACAACGAGTACGCCACCATCGTGAACCAGTACCCCGAGGCACGCGACCTTTCGCAGACCACACAGGTGCTCGATGCCATCCCGGGATTTGAGGGAAGCATCGACTACGAAAAACTGCAGAGTGCCCGTCTGCTCTCTTCCAGCGACTACTACCTGAGTCCGGCCCTCGGCTACATCTCGCTCAACACGACCCTGCAGACCGATGAGGTTCTGGCCGTGGCCTACGAATATACCTACGGAGGCGTGACCTACCAGGTGGGTGAGTTCTCCAGCGACCTGACGGACAACACCAAGGCACTCTACGTCAAGCTGCTGAAGGGCACCACGGGCAGTCCGCAGCTGCCCAACTGGCGACTGATGATGAAGAACATCTACTCCATCGGAGCCACCAGCACGACGAGCGAGAAGTTCCGCCTGGACATCAAGTACCAGAGCGACTCCACGGGCGTGTATCTGACCTACTTGCCCGAGGCGTCCCTCAAGAGCACGCCGCTGCTCAAGGCCATGAACCTGGACCGTCTGGATGCCAAGAACAACGCTAACTCCAACGGACAGTTCGACTACGTGGAGAACTACACCATACGCAAGGGACGCATCATCTTCCCCGTGGCAGAACCCTTCGGCGAGCATCTGGCCCAATGGATTGGGGACAGCCGGCTGGCGGAGAAGTACTGCTTCCCCGAACTCTATGACAGCACCAAGACGGCGGCAAGGCAGATTGCCGAACATGACAAGTTCCTGCTGGCAGGACAATACCGGGGACAGAACGGTAGCATCCTGGACCTGGGGGCCACCAACATCGCACCGGGTTCGGTGGTGGTGACGGCAGGCGGGCAGACGCTGACGGAGAATGTTGATTACCGCGTGAACTACAACATGGGAACGGTGGAAATCATCAACCAGAGCATCGTGGATGCCGGCACACCCGTGAATGCCTCGGTGGAGAGCAACGACACGCACGGCTTGCAACGCAAGACGATGCTGGGCGTGAACGCAGACTACGAGTTCAACAAGAACCTGACGATAGGTGCCTCGCTCATGTTCCTCAACGAGCAGCCGCTCACCACAAAGGTGAACATGGGGGCCGAACCGCTCAAGAACACGCTATGGGGTGCTCACATCTCATGGAAGAGAGAGAGCCAGTGGCTCACCAACATGCTGGCCAAACTGCCCCTCATTCATTGTACGCAGCCCAGCCAGATCAATTTCAACGCGGAGTTCGCACAGCTCGTGGCCGGACAGAACAAGCGCATACAGGGGGCTGCCTCCTACCTGGATGACTTTGAGGCCAGCTCTCACAAGATGTCCATCTCCACACCACAGTACTGGTCGCTGGCCAGCACGCCTGCCGTTCTTCCCGAGGGAAAACTCAGCAACGACGTGCGCTACGGCTACAACAGGGCACTGCTGGCATGGTACTACATCGACCCCATCTTCACCCGCAGGAGCAGCACACTCACGCCCAGCCACATCAAGAGCGACCTGGAACAACTCTCGAACCACTATGTGCGCGAGGTATATGAACGCGAACTCTACCCGCAGAAGGCGCAGAACAGTTACTCCAGCGCCACCTCGCTACAGGTGCTCAACCTGGCCTACTACCCCAACGAGCGCGGCCCCTACAACCTCACCACAGAGGTGGACCAGGAGGGACACCTGCTGAACCCGGAGAAGCGGTGGGGCGGCATGATGCGCAAGCTGGACAACCCGGACTTCGAGACACAGAACATCGAGTACATCGAGTTCTGGATGATGGATCCCTACATCTATACGCGCGACAAGAGCAGCAACCTGGGAGGCGTGCTGCACATCAACCTCGGTGAGGTGAGCGAGGACATCCTCAAGGATGGCAAGAAATACTTCGAGAGCGGAATGCCCATCGACGGCAACGAGCAGTACTACACCTCGACCGTGTGGGGTCGCGTGCCCAACAACAGCACCAGCGTGACCTACGCCTTCAACAACGACGGCAATGCACGCAAGATGCAGGACGTGGGACTGAACGGACTGAACAGTACCGACGAGGCTTCTTTCCCCACCTACATGGGGTTCCTCCAGCAGATGCAAGGCAAGGTGAATGCCGATGCCTATACCAAGCTGCAGCAGGACCCTGCCAATGATGACTACCACTACTACCGCGGTACGGACTACGACCAGGAGAAGAAGAGCATCCTGGAACGCTACAAGCGCATCAACATGCCGGAAGGCAACTCACCGGACTCGCAGAACTCTCCCGAGAGCTACGAGACGGCCTACAAGACGACACCCGACGTGGAGGACATCAACCAGGACTATACGCTCAACGAGTACGAGAAGTACTTCAACTATGACATTCCCCTCTACCCCTCCGACCTGGAGGTGGGACGCGGCTACGTGGTGGACAAGCGCACCACCAAGGTGACCCTGCGCAACGGCAACAAGGAGGACTGCACCTGGTACCTCTTCCGCGTGCCCGTCAACCAGCCTACCAGCCGTGTGGGAAGCATCAACGACTTCACCAGCATACGCTTCGTGCGCATGTACCTTACTGATTTCAAGGAACCCGTCATCCTGCGCTTTGCCACGCTCGACCTCGTGGACAGCGACTGGCGCTCCTACGAACAGGCTCTCACGGCCGGAGGAACGCCTTCGGCAGGGGCTTCGATGACGGTGAGCACGGTGAACATCGAGGAGAACAACGAGAAGACGCCTGTCAACTACATCCTGCCACCGGGCATCAGCCGTGTCACCGACCCCAGCCAGAGTCAGCTGGTGGAGGCCAACGAGCAGTCGCTCTGCATGGTGGTGGAGAACCTCGCGCCTTCAGAGGCCAAGGCCATCTACAAGAACGTGAGCTTCGACATGAGGCAGTACAAGCACCTGCAGCTCTTCGTGCATGCCAATGCCTTGCTGCCCAATGCCACCGGCCTGACGGACGGGGAGACGAGTGTCTTCATCCGCCTGGGCAGCGACTACCGCAGCAACTACTACGAGTACGAGGTGCCGCTGAAGCTGACACCCGAGGGTTTCTATGACAAGTATTCGGCACACGACTGCCAGGCCGTGTGGCCCAGCGAGAACATGATAGACCTGGACTTTGAGGTGCTGACCAACGCCAAGAAGAACCGCAACAGGCTGAAGAGCCAGGGACTTACCAGTTTCAACGAACTCTACACGGAGTACGACGGGAAACGGGAGAACAACCGTATCTCCGTCATGGGTAATCCTACCCTGGGCGAGGTGAAGACCATCATGATTGGCGTACGCAACAACGGACGCACGAACAAGAGTGCCGAGGTGTGGGTCAACGAACTGCGCCTGCAGGAATTCTCCAACGAGGGAGGATGGGCGGCACGCGGTACGCTCAACATCCAGCTGAGCGACCTGGGTTCTGTCAACGCTACGGGTCATGTGGAAACGGCTGGCTTCGGCGGACTGGAACAGAGCGTAGCAGAGCGCAAGGATGAGAACAGCTACAACTATGCCGTCACCACGCAGTTCGACCTGGGAAAGATTCTGCCCGAGAAGGCCAAGGTCAGCGTGCCTCTCTACTACAGCTACGAGAAGGAGGTGGTGAAGCCCAAATACAACCCGCTGGACTCTGACATGTTGCTCAGCGATGCCATGGACGCACTCACCACGGATGCGGAAAAGGACTCGCTCTCCTCGCTGACCACAACACAGGAGGTGCGCAAGAGTCTCTCGCTCAGCGGTGTGAAGGTGAACATCGCCACCCGCAAGCATCCCATGCCCTACGACCCGGCCAACTTCACCTTCAACTACTCACGGCAGAATACCACCAAGGAGGGTGTCACCACGGTCTATGAGCACGAACAGCAATGGAGGGCCGGCATGTCGTATGCCTGGTCACCCAACTGGAAACCCTGGGAACCTTTCAAGAAACTCAAGGGAAAGTCGAAGTGGCTGGACATCATCAAGGACCAGAACCTGGCTTTTGCTCCGCAGAGCCTCACGTTCAATACGGAAATCTCACGTTCCTACTACGAACTCCAGGAGCGAGACATCGACAACATTGAGAACCCCAACGCCCTGCCGCTCTCCTTCAGCCAGCAGTACCTCTGGAACAGGGATTTCCAGTTGCGCTGGGACATCTTCAAGGCACTCCATTTCACCTTCCAGAGTGCAACGCACGCTGAGGTGGAGGAACCCTACACGCCTGTCAACAAGGATCTCTATGCCGATGCCTATGAGGGATGGAAGGACTCCGTGCGCTACTCGCTGCGTCACCTGGGCCGCCCACTTGACTACTCTCAGTCGGTTCAGCTCAGTTACAAGTTGCCCATCCACCGCATTCCCGTCTTCGACTGGGTGAACGTGGATGCCACCTACAACGGCACCTACTCCTGGAAACGTGGTACGGAAATGCCTGACGGTTCTACCCTGGGCCATACCATCCATACGCAGCGTACCATCAACGGAAATGTGAAACTGAACCTCGAAACGCTCTACAACCACTCGACCTTCCTCAAGGAGGCCAACAAGCGATTCTCGGCCTCGGCAGCCAAGAGTGCCTCCAAGAAGAAGGCGGACGAGAAGAAGAAGGCTGACGAGAAGAAACGCAAGGAGAAGGAGCAGGCTCAGGAGGCACGCAAGAAGGCCGAAGAGGAGGCCATGCGTACGGGTGAACCCCTGGACAGCGTGCTCAGCCGCCAGCAGAAAAAGGCCCCACAGCAGACCAACGCAAAGGGCACGAGTCAGCAGAAACTGGATCCACGCAAGGCGAAGGGCTATGCCGGTGAGGTGCAGTTGAAGGCTGACACCACGGTGACGCTGGCTCACAACCAGAAGTCAAAGCGTCTCGTCATCACGGCACGCGATGAGGATGGGCATCCTTATGACCTGAAGTACAAGATTCTGGATGACAACAAGATTCAGATACGCAACCTCGATACGGTCAAGGTGCGCGTCAACGTGACGGCCAAACCGAAGCTGGAGGACGAGAAATGGTACACCATGCTCCAGGCCGGAAGTCGCTTCCTCATGATGGTGCGCAACGTGAGTGCAAGCTATCGCAACACCTACAACCTCTCGCTCCCGGGATTCCTGCCCGAGGTGGGTGACATGCTGGGACAGTACCGTGGAAGTGACGGCATCTTCACGCCGGGCATCGACTTCGCCATGGGTCTGGTGGGCGACAGCTACCTGGACAAGGCCAAGCGCAACGGTTGGCTGCTGTGTGCCGACAGCGTATCGACACCGGCTACCACGGCCGTCACGGAGGACCTGCAGCTGAAGGCTTCGCTCGAACCGTTCACGGACCTGAAGATAGACCTCAATGCCAGCTGGACCAAGAACACGAACCGCTCCATACAGTATATGTACCAGGGCAATCCGACCACAGAGACGGGTTCGCTCAACATGACGACCATCAGCATTCGCACGGCCTTCCAGGGTCCTGGCAATGCCTCCAATGGGTATGCTTCCAAGGCTTTCACCCGCTTCCAGAGCAACCTGGACGTGATGCAGCAAAGGGTGGAACAGCGCTACATGGGCACCAAGTACCCGGAGGGTGTGGGGCACACCGGTAACTTCAATCCCGAAAACGGAACCGTGAGCCGCTACTCGGCCGACGTGATGATTCCTGCCTTTCTGGCAGCCTATACCGGAGGCAACGCGCACCATGCTTCGTTGGACATCTTCCCTGCCATCACGCGTATGCTGCCCAACTGGAACCTGACCTACAAGGGTCTCTCCAACTTGCCCTGGCTGCGCGACCACTTCAAGAGCATCACCCTGACGCACGGCTACAAGAGTATCTTCAGCATCGGTTCGTACAACACTTACAGTTCGTGGATACAGACCATGGGAGGCAGCGACCTGGGCTTCATAGAGAACACAACCACGGGGGGCTACATGCCTTCGTCCATGTACGACATCAGTACGGTAAGCATCAATGAGTCGTTTGCTCCGCTGGCGGGTCTGAACGTGACCTTCCAGAACAACATGACGGCCAAGCTCGAATACCGCACCACGCGCGTCCTCACGCTCTCCATGACGGCCCTGCAGATCAATGAGGCCAGTTCCAAGGACATCGTGCTGGGCTGGGGCTACAAGATTCCCGACTTCAAGATAGCTTCTCTCTTCAAGGGCAAGAGGAGCAGTCAGCGTGCCAATACGGGCAGCAAGAAGGGCAACAGCCGCGACCAGGAGAACAAGGCGGGAGGCAAGGAGACGCAGAACAACCGTTCCACCTCGCGCAACTCAAAGTCGAACTTCGCGCATTCCCTTGACCTGCGCTTCGACTTCTCCTTCCGTAACCAGAGTGCGCTGACGCGCGACATCCAGACGGGACTCTCGGAAGCCACCTCGGGCAACCGCGCTATCAAGGCCAGTTTCAAGTGCGACTACGCCATGTCGCGCCTTGTCACCTTCAGCCTCTACTATGACTGCCAGCGCAATGCGCCCCTGCTCTCCAACAACGCCTTCCCCACCATCACGCAGGACTTCGGCTTCAGCCTCCGCTTCTCGCTCACTAGGTAATCCTGAGTGGGGAGCAGGACTGAGGTCTTTCTGCTGCAAGCTCTGCCCGTCAAGAAAATGTCATTCTGCCTTAGACCCAGGGAAACCAATCCCTCTGTCCCTTTTGCATCCGAGCACCACACAATCAAGCCGCTTTTGATTTGAAAAAGTGTTTTTGGTGAATCTTTCTTGAAGTCAGGAGTAAATAAACTAAAAAATATTTGTATGTTTACGTTAGATTTCGTAATTTTGCAATGTTTAACTCTTATTTATCAACCTTAAAACATTACCATTATGAGAATTTTCCTGAACATCATTTGGCATTTTCCGTTTATGGGTTTCCTCTTTGCCCTCTTCACCGCTATTGAAGGTCTGTTCTGGTGCTGCACCATCATCGGCATCCCTCTGGGACTGGGTCTGTTCAGTCTGAGCCGCTTCTATCTGTCCCCCTTCACCCATGCACTTGTTTCAAAGAGTGACCTGGCACTGGTGACGGGCAACGAGCAGAACACAGCGATAAAGGCATGGGGCCTCGTCATCCGCATCCTTTATTTCCCCTTCGGCCTAATTCTGGCTTTCTTCGAGTGTATTGTCATTGTATTTCAGTTCATCAGCATCATTGGCATCCCCTGCGGCATCGTTTCTGCCAAGGCACTTTCCACCATCTTCAACCCCATCAACAAAACCTGCGTTTCACGTGCCATCGCTGACCAGATAGCTCAGAAAAAGGCAGAGAATAGCATTGCCAAGATGAGCGGAAAGGCATAAAACATCCATTCCATCTTAGCCCGACAAATGGGTGAGACGCAGACCATTTTGAGTCAAAAACATACCGAACCACTACGTTAACTCCCTTTTTAGGGATTAGCGTAGTGGTTTAACTTGTTTTTCCTTGGTAAATATATAAATAACACTGACTTTGCAACCCAAATATCATATCACGACGAAAGACATTTCTCAGTTTCTGCAACTTCTTTCTATCTTGCAGGTGTGCTGCTTTGTATCCTTGTCGTAGTTGATGCCTACGAGGAGGATGTCGCCTGTGTATTCTGCAATCTTATCAGGATAATCCTTACGCTTTATTTGTTCGATGGCTGTGTCGGCAGAATGATTAACCTTAAGTTCTATTACTAATGCTGGCTTTGATACATTACGACGAGGAATCATCACAAGGTCGGCAAACCCCTTGCCCGTAGCATATTCACGGTGTATGATATACTCGTTCCTGGCCCAGATATAGGCTACGGTGAGCACGCAGGCGAGAGAGTTCTCATCGTTGTAGGAGAGAATGCTGGTGTTCTCGTCGTGAGCAACGTCAATGGACTTTGCCACCGCCTGCTCATTGCCTGCAATGGTGGCATTGAGTAGAGCCCTAGAGTTTTGTATTGATTCTACAAGCAGATTCCAGGATGTATCTTCCACTGCATTAA